>JAYTTM010000234.1:0-7925 GCA_043745055.1 Chitinophagaceae bacterium
AGTTATCTTTGCTGCATCAAAAAATAAAAAGCAACTATCAATGACCATTAGTTACAATTGGCTTAGTGAGTATTTACCGGAAAAAATTGAACCAGAAAAATTGAGTAAAATTTTAACCTCAATCGGGCTTGAAGTAGAAAGCCTGGAACAATATGAAGAATTAAAAGGTGGTCTGCAGGGATTGGTAATAGGAGAGGTATTGCAATGCGAAAAGCATCCCGATGCCGATAAGCTTAGTTTAACCAAAGTAAATATTGGAACCGCAGAACCTTTACAAATTGTTTGTGGCGCACCAAATGTAGCTGTGGGGCAAAAAGTAGTTGTTGCCACCATAGGCACAACTATTTATCCTACTGGCGGCGAGCCTTTAACAATGAAGAAAGCAAAAATAAGGGGTGTTGAAAGTTTTGGGATGATTTGTGCCGAAGATGAAATTGGCCTGAGTGATAACCATGCAGGCATTATGATTTTGCCAGATGATGTAGCTATTGGCATTGCTGCCGCCGATTATTTTCATCCATATACAGATTTTATTTTTGAGATTGGCCTTACGCCCAACAGAATGGACGCCATGAGCCATTTAGGTGTTGCCAAAGATGTATGCGCCTATTTATCGCACCACATAAAAAAAGACAGTCATGTAAAATTACCTTATAAAAATACCCCATCAGCCAACGCATTAAAGGCGGAGGATAAAGGCATTCCATTTACGGTAACTATTGAAAATAAGGAAGCCTGCCAGCGGTATGCAGCCATCAGCATCCAAGGCGTTACAATTGCAGAAAGCCCCGTTTGGCTTAAACAAAAATTGAAAAGTATTGGCCTGCGCCCTATCAATAATATTGTTGATATAACCAATTTTATTTTACACGAAACAGGTCAGCCATTGCATGCTTTTGATGCTGATAAAGTAACCGGCAGAAAAATTATTGTAAAAAACCTACCTGAAGGTGCGCCTTTTATTACGCTAGATGAAAAAGAAAGAAAACTGGCTGCAACAGATTTAATGATTTGCGATGAAGCAGGCCCCATGTGCATTGCAGGTGTTTATGGCGGGTTGCACAGTGGTGTTAAAAACGATACGGTCAATATTTTTTTAGAAAGTGCCTGTTTTAATCCCATCGCTATCCGCAAAACTTCTTTCCGCCATGGGTTGCGTACAGATGCAGCTACCCGTTTTGAAAAAGGCGTGGACATTAGCAGCACCGTATTGGTATTAAAAAGGGCTGCTGCAATGATTAAAGAAATTGCAGGTGGATCTATCACCTCAGATGTAATTGATGTTTATCCTGCACCAAAAGATAAAACAGAAGTAGCACTTAAATATCATTATTTAAAAAAGCTGAGTGGAAAAAATTATCACGGAGATACCATCAAAAATATTCTTACAGGGCTTGGTTTTGAAATTGTAAAAGAAGGTCAGGATGACATAAGGGTGGCCGTTCCATTTAGTAAGCCGGATATTACCATTCCGGCGGATATTGTAGAAGAAATTATGCGGATAGATGGACTGGATAACATTGATATACCAGCTGCTATCAGTATATCACCTGCTGTGGAAACACTAGGCAGGGAAGCTGCTTATAAAGAAAAAACTGCAGGTTATTTATCAGGGCTTGGGTTCAATGAAATTTTTACCAACAGCATCACCAATGCAGCTTATTTTTCGTCCAGGGTATTGGCCTCTACAGTAAAAATGATCAATAGCCTGAGTGCAGACCTGAATGTAATGCGGCCATCCATGATGGAGACAGGCCTGGAAAGTGTTGCTTACAATCTTAACAGAAGAAGTACTGACTTACAGTTTTTTGAATTTGGCAAAATATACAGTACAGATGCCGTGGGACAATACAGGGAGGAGCAACGCTTATCAATATTTATTACCGGAAACAGGTATGCAGATAGCTGGAAAACAAAAGCGGAGAAAACTGATATTTATTTTGCAAAATCTGTTTGCAATAAAATAGTGCAGTTGCTGGGCCTCAACCTTACAAGTTTTCAGCTAATTGAAAATGATGTAATAGATATGTGTCTCAATGCAAAAATAGACAAGGAAACGATAGCGCTAGTTGGTAGTGTGAATAAAAAGACGCTGGATACATTTGATATTAAACAGCCAGTTTTTTATGTAGACATTGCCTGGGATCTGGTGCTGAATTTCAATAAAAATGTAACAACGGACTATGCAGAAATCCCTAAATTTCCATCGGCTCAAAGAGATATTGCTATTGTAGTAGATAAAGCTATAGAATATGCTGCCATTGAGAAAGCAACCTACAATGCCGGTATAAAAAAGTTAACATCTGTAAACCTGTTTGATATTTTTGAAAGTGAAAAACTGGGGGCAGGTAAAAAATCAATGGCCATCAATTTTACTTTTTTGGATGAGGAAAAAACGATGACTGATAAGGAAATTGATGCAATGATGGGTAAGATTATCGCTTCCTACGAAAGCGAGTTGAAGGCAGAAGTGAGGAAGTGATGCAGTGCCCATATCCCCTGGTGGAAGGGAAAAGCAATGCTTAAAAATTTAAGCGCTTATGAACATCTTTTGCAGTTAATAGTATTTATGCAAGCATTAGAAAACGATATAAAAAGAGTAAATACCAAACTTCAGCAATTACTGAAACAATATCTGCTACTGCAAAAGCAAAACGAATCATTGAATACAGCACTAAGTGAATTAAAAAGATTGAATGAAAAGCAACTCGGGGAAATTAACCAGTTTCAGACTCAAGTGAGCATTTTAAAATCAGCTACAGTAGAAATGAATGAGGTAGATAAAAAATCGTTTGATAAACAACTTGGCCAGTATATTAAAGAAATTGATAAATGTATTGCCCTAATAAGCGAATAAAATGACAACTGAATTAATGCCTATCAATATAGTAATTGGCGACCGTACTTATCGCATAAAAATTAATCCAACAGATGAGGAGCAGGTGCGTAGTACACTAAAAATTATCAACGATAAAATAGTTGATTTTAAAACACAGTTTGGCGGAAAAGACATGCAGGATTACATTGCAATGGTGCTGATATGGTATGCAACACAGGCCGCAGAAGATAAAAACCCAGTAGCAATAAAAATGATAGGAGATGCATTGTTGAAAATGGAGGAACAGCTTGACAGAGTTTTATAATTACACCTCAGCAATTGAAATAAAGAAAAAGGCACCTTAAATAAAATGCCTTTTTTCTTTTACCTGAGTTACCTGAACCTTTAAGTTTTTTGTTAAAATACTGAATTAATATATTTAGTTTCATTTGGTTTGCTGCAACTAAACAGCAGTATATATGGAAATTAAAAACGGAACCGTTCAATATTAAAAAAATGACGGAAGCAAGAATACCCCCGTCTTTACCCTAATAAAACCTTAAACCAGCAAAATTTTTTGGCACAATCCATCATCATCAAAATAAACACTATAAGTGATGTGCCAATAATTCTTTATAAATAAGATCAGCAAATTTTAAATACTGTACCAAAAGCTAACTTAAAATAAAAATCAAAAAAGTTTATTTACTCTGATTGCTATTTTTAGCTAAAAGTCCAATATTATGCCAAAGAGAAAAAATGTGGAAAACTTAGCTCCTCATTTCCGAAGTTGTGTTTTAACATCTTTTAATATAATGCTGCAAAATCCTATTTTACTACCTTTGCCCACATTTTTACAATAATACAGCAGTTAAAATATGAGCGTCAGGTACAAAGAATATCAGCAACTTAATTTACCAGCAATAGGAGAAGAACTGCTTAGGAAATGGGAGCAGATAAATGCATTTGAGAGGAGCGTAACCGAGAGGGAAGGTGCAAAACCATTTGTTTTTTACGAAGGTCCACCAAGTGCAAATGGTATGCCCGGTATTCATCATGTAATTTCAAGAACCTTAAAAGACCTTGTTTGTCGCTATAAAACCATGCAGGGTTTTCAGGTAAAACGCAAGGGCGGTTGGGATACTCATGGCTTGCCCATAGAGTTGGGGGTAGAAAAGGAGTTGGGCATCACTAAGGAAGATATAGGTAAAAAAATATCTGTTGAAGATTACAATAAAAAATGCCGGGAAGTGGTAATGCGTTTTAAAGATAAATGGGATGATATTACCAAAAAAATGGGCTATTGGGTTGACCTCAATAATCCATATGTAACTTTTGAAAATGATTATATAGAAACTTTGTGGTGGTGCCTGAGTGAATTGTATAAAAAGGGGTACCTCTACGAAAGTGTTAGCATTCAACCCTATTCTCCGGCAGCAGGTACAGGTTTATCAAGTCATGAACTGAACCAGCCGGGTACATATAAAGATGTGAAGGATACTAGTGCAACAGTAATGTTTCGCCTGGCCAACATCTTCAATGCAGATGCGACAGTTCACCCATCAATTGGAAAAATGCAGCTTGCATTGTCAGCGTTAAAAGTCCCTCCTTTGGAGGGATTTAGGGAGGCCGTTTTTGTTTTGGCCTGGACTACCACCCCTTGGACCTTGCCCAGCAACCTGGGGCTTACAGTAGGATCAAATATTGACTATGTATTGGTGCAAAGTTTTAATCCATACACATATTTGCCAATCAATGTAATACTGGCTCAAAATCTAATAGGTAAATATTTTAAAGTTGAGGGCGAAAGCGGTGATTTTGAAGCCTATAAAGTGGGTGATAAAATAATTCCGTGGAAAATAATTACAACTTTTAAAGGTACCGAACTGGAAGGGTTGCTATACGAACAATTGATGCCTTCAGAAGCAAATACGGTAGAAAAAATACAAGAGATAACGCCGGGTGCTGAGCCGTTTCGGATTTTATTGGGCGATTTTGTTACCACCGAAAATGGCACTGGTATTGTACATACAGCACCTGCATTTGGTGCAGATGACTATAAAGTAGGTAAAAAAAATAATCTCGGCATTTTAACTTTGGTAGATAAGCAAGGGAAATTTATTGAAGGTTCAGGCGAATTCAGTGGCCGTTTTGTTAAAGATTATAAAGATGAAAAAGATTATGTAGATGTAAATATCGACATAGCTGTAAAACTTAAATTAGAGAACCGGGCCTTTAAAGTAGAAAAGTACGAACATAGCTATCCGCATTGCTGGCGTACTGATAAGCCGATTATTTATTATCCGTTAGATGCCTGGTTTATTAAAACCACTGCAGTAAAAGACCGGATGATTGAGCTCAATAAAACCATCAACTGGAAACCTGCAGCTACCGGCACCGGACGCTTTGGCAACTGGCTGGAAAATATGGTGGACTGGAACCTGAGCCGCAGCCGTTTTTGGGGTACACCACTACCTATTTGGAAAACGGAAGATGGAGAAGAGGAAAAATGTATTGGAAGTATTGAAGAACTTAACAATGAGATAAAAAATGCTGCCTGTATTTTGGGCGGAGAAACCAATAAACATTACCTGCATGAGGTTATTTTAGATTTACACAAGCCATACGTAGATGATATTATCCTGGTAAGTAAATCGGGTAAACCGATGAAACGGGTGGCGGATTTAATAGATGTTTGGTTCGACAGTGGCGCCATGCCCTATGCACAATGGCATTTTCCTTTTGAAAATAAAGAAACTTTTAAGCAGGCCTTTCCTGCCGATTTTATTGCTGAAGGTGTTGACCAAACCCGTGGCTGGTTTTATACATTGCATGCTTTAGGCGTTTTGTTGTTTGATAGTGTTGCTTATAAAACCGTAGTGAGTAATGGATTGGTATTGGATAAGAATGGAAATAAGATGAGTAAACGCCTCGGCAACGTGGTAGATCCGTTTGCTACCATTAATACTTTTGGTGCAGATGCCACACGATGGTACCTAATCACCAATGCATCTCCCTGGGATAGTTTAAAGTTTGATGCAGAAGGTATTAAAGAAGTACAACGTAAGTTTTTTGGAACATTGTACAATACCTACCAGTTTTTTGCATTATATGCCAATGTGGATGGGTTTTCTTTTAAGGAGGATTACATCCCCGTAAAAAACAGACCGGAAATTGACCAATGGATTTTATCTTGTCTCAATTCATTAATAAAAACTACCACTGGTTATTTTGATGATTATGAACCTACACAGGCAGGAAGAGCCATTGAAGAATTTGTAGACTCGCTATTGAGTAACTGGTATGTGCGCCTTTGCCGTCGGCGATTTTGGAAAGGAGAATATGAGCATGATAAAATTTGTGCGTACCAAACCTTATATGAGTGCCTTGAAACATTGAGCAAACTAATGGCTCCGGTGGCTCCGTTCTTTGCCGATTGGTTGTACAGCAACTTAAATGAAGTATCCAATCGTTTTACAAAAGAATCGGTACATCTGCTTGACTACCCAAAAACAAATGATGCCGCAATTGATATCGACCTGGAAAAAAGGATGCAATTGGCACAGGATGCCTGTTCCCTGGTATTATCACTACGTAAAAAAGTGAATATTAAGGTACGACAGCCCTTGCAAAAGGTATTTATTCCTGCTTTGGATGTTGACATGGCAGAGCGGTTGAAAAAGGTAGAAGACATTATTAAGGCAGAAACCAACGTAAAGGAAATTGACGTTTTGGGTGCAGAAAATGATTTTATTAAACGGAAAGCAAAGGCTAATTTTAAAACTCTGGGTAAAAAACTGGGTCCCAAAATGAAATGGGCGGCTGATGCCATTGCCCAGTTTGATAGCGCAACGATTGATAAAGTAATGAGCGGAGAGTATTTATTAAACCCTGGTTATTTGTCTGTTAATGAAGCCCCTATCATTATTTCAGGTGAAGATATGGAAGTGTCAACTGATGAAATTCCTGGCTACGAAGTGGCCCATAAGGGAACTTTAACAGTGGCATTAGATATTACCATTACTCCTGCACTAAAGCAGGAAGGAGATGCCAGGGAGTTTGTAAACAAGGTACAAACTATCAGAAAGGAAAGTGGTTTTGCACTTACAGACAGAATATTTGTTGAAGTATTAGAAAATGAAGCGGTACAACCTGCATTAATTCAATTTAAAGATTATATTTGCGCCGAAATTCTGGCAGATTCGCTTGCTTTTATACCTGTTTTAGCTACCGGTAGCGAAATTGATGTGAATAATGCCATCTTAAAATTGAACGTACTAAAAAAAGGAATATAGTATGGCAGTAAAAAAACAAGTACCGGCAAAAAAAGGTAAAGTAGCAGCAAAACCTGCAGCTAAAAAGGCAGTTAAGGCTCCTCCAGCTCAAATAAAAAAGGTTGTAAAACCATTAGCTGTCTATAAAAATGCAGTTAAAAAACAGGTAGTGAAAACCCCTGTTGCTAAAAAAGCAATCAAGGCAGTAACTAAACCGGTAAAAAAAACTGTAGTTACCCAGCCCCAAAAAGTGGTAAGTGGTAAAAAAATTATTCAACCCGTGGTAAAAAAGCCTGTTGCAAAAAAAGCGGTTCCAATAAAAAAAGTTATTGTACCAGTAAAAGTTAATGTTAAGGTGGTAGCAAAAGCCCCTTTAAAAGCTGTAATACCAGCACAAAAACCCATGGCAAAGAAAGAAGAAGTAACCAAAGTGGCTGCAAAATCAGTGGCAGCTAAAGAAGTAACCAGTAAGCCAGCTGTACAAGTAAAGGCAAAAGATATTAAAGTACCTGCCCCCAAACCTGTTGTAATTCCAAAAATATCTACCAAAACTGTTCGCAAATACGAGCCAGATTTTACTAAGTCGGTTTTAGATAAGGCTCAGATCGATCCAGGTGCCCCCACTTTGCGCTATAGCGATGCAGAATTAGTTGAATTTAGGGAATTGATTCAACGTAAATTGGAAGCAGCAAAAAAAGAATTGTCCTACCTGCATGGCTTAATTACCCGTAAAGATGAAATGGGGGGAGATGAAGGTGATAACCGATACATGACAATGGAAGACGGTAGCCTGAGCATGGAGAGAGAGCAGCTTAGCCAGATGGCTAGTCGCC
>JAYTTM010000235.1:0-2158 GCA_043745055.1 Chitinophagaceae bacterium
GTTTAATATTGTGCCGTAGTTCTATTTAATCAGCAACATCTTTTTCACAAATACCTCATTTTCTATAAAAACTTTTACTGTGTAAATGTCCCTTTGCCAGTTTTGAAAACCTGTAAGAGTGAAGGTGTTTTTTCCTTGTTTAATTGTAGTATTAATAGAACGAATTGTTTTGCCAACTCCGTTATAAAATATTACCTGTATTTTTTTTGTTGATAATGAAAATACATTCAGTGACATTGCATCAGATACTGGATTGGGTGTTATTGTTATTAAAGGAATGGCAGTACTGGTTGATAAATCAATTTTAATTATGGGTGAGTAGCTAAATTCTTTTTTTGAGCTGAATATTTTAAGCCTGTAATAAATAAAATTGCTCCTAACTTCTTCTATTAATTCAACATCCAAAAAATGCTGCAGCCCTGCTTTGTTCTTATCAGGATATATTTTGTTGGCAGGATAAAAGTGCACTCCATCAATACTTCTTTCAACCTGATAAACAGTTACTTTTCCATTTTGCTCCAATCGCCAGGATAAATTTACTTTGTCTTTAACAAGATTACCTGAAAATTGAAGCCGGCTGTTAGCCAGTATTCCGCATGCTGCATCAAAAGTTATAACGATGGTATCTCTTGCTATTACATTACATCCGGAAAGTTGTTTTAGTGAAACAACATAGGTGCCAGGTTCATCAACAAAAATAGACGTACTATTTGACGAGTCTAAAATATGACCATCGGTTGTTGACCAATTATAAATGTAAGGAGCAACAGGAGAAACAACTTTTAAATTACTTACACTCTTTACACCACAAAATACCGGTACATCTGTAAACAGTTTTACTTTAGGTGCTAAGCCAAAATTAAAAGGGCCAACAAAATCTTTGAGCTCTGCAGTAAAGGATGTAGAAGCCCTTGTTTTTACCAGTACTTTTTTAAAAGGTCTGTCGCAAGTACTACCCCCTAAAATCAAAACCGGATCAAGCCCCAGTTTTGTTAAATTAACCGCAATTTCCATGTATTGCCCGGCAGTATAATTTGCCACAACACTGTTATTTGCCAATACTATTTTAAACGGACCGCCCCAGGTATTTGAAACACTTTGAAGTCCGGAATAAAAAATTTTTCCTACAATTGGCACTATGCTGGCATAACCAAATTGGGCACCTGCATTTGCTCCATCAAATTGCCCCGACCAATTAAAATTAGCCGGCGTTAAAATCAAATCATTTTTATTAATCCAAATGCGGGCTTCAATAAATGTGAGTGCAGAACTGCTATATTCTGCAGTTAAAATAATATCCCCCGACTTAATTACATTTCCAGCGCTATCAAATTTCCAACTGGTGTGCCCATCATCGGGGCCATAACCCGTAAAGCCAAGTATCGAACGGTCGTAAAAAATATCAGTTTGAAACATTTCAAAATCAAAGTACCTGTTTCCCTTAGTATTTTCGATAGAGATGCCCCCAAACATCCAAAGCGGATCAGCACCGGTTGACCCCTCTCTTCTTACATGCATAAACACATCTAATATCTCGTTTTTTGCAGGTACAGATTGAGATACTGGTGTTGACCAAATATTGGGGTTTTGGGCATTTTTATTTGACCCAGCGGCAAATACGGTAGAGTCGGCCCCATGAAAGTCACGGACAAAAACAGCATCCATAAATAGCCTCGTATTTACCACCGAAAAAGATGGGTAATTCATGTTTCGGATAAACGAATAATTTAAGGTAGCAGGGTTTGTGCTATAACCATTTACTATACCTGCTGCACCAGTGGTATCAATTACAAACAGGCCTGTTCCCGAGTTACCTGATGAATACCAATCATCATTTCCATCAAGCATTGATCCATTAAAATAATTGGTTCTTAAATCTGCTTCTATGCCAAAGTTGGCTCTTATCTGCGGCGCTGAAATTTGAGCAGCAAGCTGTACTGTATAAAACAGTAATAACAGTATTTGTAAAAATTGTTTCATAAGAGGTGGTATCGGATTAAGAAAATAGTAACAAAACAATTAACAGATCAACTTGCCGGAATTGATCGTCTTTACAAGACACTATAAATCTTTTGACAAGTCTACAAAGTAGAAACGAACAAGAGAGTATGGAAATTTTAAATGTGGATAAAAAATTGAAGCAAATGCTAAAAAATGA
>JAYTTM010000236.1:0-2156 GCA_043745055.1 Chitinophagaceae bacterium
AGGTGCCCATCGGCCGACATAATAGCCGGGCCAGCCTGCTTTAGGCTTAACCAGGTTTCGAACGATGCCGAGCTGCTTTTTTGGGCATAACTCCATAATGAAAGTAAAGAACACGAGAGGGTTAGCAGTTTTTTCATCTTTATTATTTGTATTCTTCTAAAATAATGTACCTGCATAGTTTTCGGTTCATAAATATTTCATTTCCTTGCCTGTAATCAACACAAATTTTTTTAGACACTTATTAATTCTTTAAGTAAAATTGGCTTATACCGATTGTTTTACAAATTATCATTTCCTAAGCCTATAATTTAAACAACATGACTTTAAATCACTTACTATTAATCTTTTAAGCAAAATTTTATCTGTTGTTTACAATCTTATATTCAAGTTGTCGTTTAAGCTGAAACCATTTTGAAAATAAAAAATCCCCAAAAATGAAAATCCTTAAAAAATTTTTAGCTGCAGCCATCGTAGGTATTGGTTTTGCAAGCTCAGCAAACGCACAATCAACGGCAACGGCAACAGCAACGGCTACTATTGTTACCCCAATTGCAATTACCAAAAACGTAGATATGAACTTTGGTAACGTAGCTGTAACAAGTACTTCGGGTACTGTTATATTGGCCCCGGGTGGTACCAGAACAAAATCGGGTGGTGTAACCCTTCCAGCTGTTCCCGGTACGGTAACACCTGCTAAGTTTACAGTTACCGGAGAAGGTACTTATACTTTTGCCATTACGCTTCCCTCAACCAATGTTACACTAACAAACACTACAGGTGTTGGTGCCGAAACTATGATTGCCAATGCTTTTACAAGCGATTTGGGTGCTACAAGTGCATTGGTTGCCGGTAGCAAAATTATGTTTGTAGGTGCTACTTTAAACGTAGCCGCTTTACAAAAAGCTGGTGTGTATGTATCAGCACCATTTGATGTGACTGTGAACTACAACTAGTGTTAAGTTAAGTGTAATATGACGTATTAATGTACATTTGAAAAACATTTTTCAAATGGCCATACGATATACAATCAAATTATCTAAATCCGAAGTAGAGGAATTGCATGTAATCATAAGCAAGGGTTCACATACTTCGCAAACATTTCGGGCAGCTTATATTCTTTTAAATTGTGATGAAGGAGACTATTCAGATAAAGTAACCAACGAACAAATAAGTAAAGTTTTAAAAGTTGGGATGCGAACAATTGACAGAATAAAGAAACAGTTCATAGAAGAAGGAATGGAAGCTGTTTTAGAACGCAGACCTACTACCCGGGTTTATGATGTAAAAGCAGATGGTGATATGGAGGCCAAGTTAGTAACCCTTTGTTGTAGTGAACCACCTACGGGTTTTTCTAAATGGTCGTTGCGAATGCTGGCAGACAAAATGGTTGAATTAAATTATGTGGAGAGTATATCACATGTAACAGTAAGAACTGTTTTAAAAAAAATGAACTTAAGCCTTGGAAAGTAAAAGGCTGGGTAATTCCTCCAGATAAAAACAGTGCCTTTGTGGCGAACATGGAAAAGGTATTAGATGTATACAAAGAGCCCTACAATGCTGCATTTCCAGTTATTTGCATGGATGAGTCGCCTAAGCAATTGATCGAAGAAGGAAAGCCATCTATTGCGATGAAACCAGGCTATGATGCAAGAGTGGATTATGAGTACGTAAGGCATGGTGTGATCAATATATTCATGGCCAATGAGCCATTAACCGGGCAACGTTATGTACAGGTAACGGAATATAAAACCAAAAGTGACTGGGCTAAATTTGTAAAAAGAATCGCCGATGAATGGTATCCGAAAGCACAAAAAATAAAATTAGTAATGGACAATTTTAAGACACATGACCCATCAGCTTTTTATGAAACATTTGAACCAGCAGAGGCAAAAAGGCTTTGGGACAGATTTGAATTTGTATATACCCCTAAACACGGCAGTTGGTTAAATATGGCGGAAATAGAATTACACGTATTAAATGGTCAATGCCTAAATAGACACATATCAACGATAACAAAAATTACAAAAGAAGTTGATGCCTGGCAAGCAGTCAGGAATAATAAAAACAAAAAAATAAATTGGCAATTTACAAACAAGGAAGCACGCATAAAGTTGAAGAAACTATATCCGACAATTCATGCTTAACATAACACTAGT
>JAYTTM010000237.1:0-2155 GCA_043745055.1 Chitinophagaceae bacterium
ATACTTCCATTATTGCATTTAATGCAGGTGTGGAGCTGGGGCAAATTGCTGTTATTACCGCAATGTTTTCCTTAATTATTATTCCACTGCGAAACAAGATTTGGTATCGAAAAAAAATTGTGTATGGCGTTTCGGCCTGTATAGGTTTGATAGCGGCTTTCTGGACGGTGGAGAGAATTTTTTTACAATAAAGAATTGGGAAAGAAATAATCATTCCGGCAAAACGAGGAACTTTAAATTCAAATTTGGAAAAAGATTGAAAAACTGAGTACAGATGAAGCCCATTTAAGTTAAGCAATGTTTGTAATCAAGAAAAGATGCTGCAACAGCAATACCAAGCTACTTCCCTAAATTTCACTAAACCTGTATCTGTGGTTTATAATTTTCTACTAATAATTACTAAACGATTAATATTTACCTTGAGGCAAATTTAGTTGCAATGGATAGAATAAATAGCCTGTCAGACATACGTGAATATTTTAATCAGGGAAATACACAATCGTATCAGTTTAGAAAAGAACAATTACTCAAACTAAAATCTTCCCTAATCCGCCACGAGCAGGATTTGTACAATGCCCTGTACAAAGACCTGAAAAAAAGCCCTGAAGAATGCTGGGTTACCGAAAACGGGTTGGTGCTATCCGAATTAAATTATGCTCTTAGAAATTTAAAAAGATGGATGGCCTCCGACAGCGTCAGTACCAATTTGCTCAACCTTCCCTCCTCCAGTAAAATAATGAAAGAGCCGCTGGGCGTAGTGTTGATTATCGGCCCATGGAATTATCCATTGCAACTTTTATTCAACCCGCTCATTGGTGCCATTGCAGCCGGTAATTGTGTAGTGCTAAAACCCAGTGAATTTGCACCAGCTACATTAGCAATAATGAAAAAAATTATTGAAGAAACATTTGCCAAAGATTATATTTTATATGTGGAAGGAGATGGCGGCACAGTGATTCCGGAAATGATGAACAACTTTACATTTGACCATGTGTTTTATACCGGAAGCACCACTGTGGGTAAAATTATTTATAAGATGGCAGCCGAAAAATTAGTGCCGGTTACTTTGGAACTTGGGGGAAAAAGCCCCTGTGTGGTAGAAAGCGACGCTAATATAAAAGTAGCTGCCAGGCGTATTGCCATGACAAAATTCAGCAACTGCGGACAAATGTGTGTTGCACCCGATTATGTGCTGGTGCATGAAAGCCAGCATGCAGCACTGGTGACTGAATTGAAAAAATGTATTCTGGATTTTTTTGGCAATAAGCCAGAAGAGAGCTATAGTTATGGAAAAATAATTAATGAAAAGCAGTTTAACCGCATCGTCAATTACCTGAAGCAAGGCAGCATTGTGTACGGTGGCAGAACTAATAAAGAACTGCTGTTTATAGAACCTACCATCATAGAAAATATACAATCGGACGCCAGCATTATGAAGGAGGAAATTTTTGGCCCTGTTCTTCCGATCATTGTTTTTAATAACAAAACAACAGCAACGGAAATAATCAGGCAACACAAAAACCCTTTGGCTTTTTATGTGTTTACATCCAGTAGCGAAAAAGAAAAGGATTGGCTGGAGAGTGTTGCTTTTGGTGGCAGTTGTGTTAATAATGCTAGCTGGCATTTAACCAATCATAACCTGCCTTTTGGTGGCCGTGGTTTTAGTGGCACCGGAAGTTATCATGGTAAATTTTCTTTTGATACTTTTAGTCATAAAAAATCAGTGATGAAAACGCCCACCTGGTTTGATCCATCTATAAAATATCCGCCTTTTAAAGGAAAACTGAATTTGTTTAAAAAGGTAATTGGATGAATCGATTAAAAAAAACTGGCTTTGTACTACTAGCATTAATAACCGCATTTGCAACATATACTGCATACATAAACCGATGTTCAATAAATATGACTATCAGACAAAAACTATTAAAAGCCGTGTACCCCGTTTTGATGTGGGGTACAAAATTAGCAGGAGCCAATTCAACCATATTAACAAATGAAAAAGCAACCCCCGCAGTTTCATTTTATTCGCTACTGACCGCAACAAACGATGGGGGCACATTGGATTTTTCAACCCTGAAAGGAAAGCAAATTTTACTGGTAAATACAGCCTCCGATTGCGGCTACACTGACCAGTATGCCGAATTGGAAACGCTCT
>JAYTTM010000238.1:0-7880 GCA_043745055.1 Chitinophagaceae bacterium
AAATCCGATGATATCATCTATTCCACTTACCCTGTTTGTGATAAAACAGTAGATGACATAAAAGGCATTATTTATATTAAAGAATTACTGAAGGCCAAAGCTGATACCCAATTAAAAGACCTTGCTAAAACTGCTTTATTTGTACCTGAAAACAACAGCCCCTACCAGGTGCTGGAGAAAATAAAAGTAACTAAAATTCACAGTGCTTTTATAGTAAACGAATATGGTACCATGGAAGGCATGATTACCCTGAATGATATTTTGGAGGCTATTGTTGGTGATGTGCCTCAAACAGGCCAGGAAGAATATGAAATAAAGGAAAGGGCTGACGGAAGCTACCTGGTTGATGCACAAATTACCTTCTATGATTTTTTAAGTCACTTCGAAAAAACAGAGTGGATGAATGAAGCCGAACACCAGTTTGATACACTGGCAGGTTTTGTACTGCACGAACTGGAACGCATACCCTCAACAGGTGAAACATTCGACTGGCGTGGCTTTCAGTTTGAAATAATTGATATGGACGGGCAGCGAATTGATAAACTGCTGGTAAAAATTCCAGCTGATTTAAAGGAAAGTATGGAAGAAGAATAGTGCAAACAGCACTTAAATTATTCTATTATTTTCAGGTTGTCCAAATCGTCCAAATCTTTAAACCTGCTGGCAGCTTTCTTTGCCTTAATTAGTTGATTCATATGAATTACCCTTACTGAAATATCATCGACCCCGGTTATAAATGATTGAGAAAATGCTTCTTCAAAAATCACCCCTTTTACTGCGGTCATAATATCTATACTTACCGGCGGTCGTCCAAATGAAAAAACATCCATCTCCAGATTATTCAAAAAATTCATTTCTGTCATATCAAAAACAGGCATTTTAAATTCTTTAAATGCAGCAACAAGTTTGGTGTAATTATCCAACGATTTTCTTACCCATATATCCATATCACCTGTAGTTCTATTATATCCATGAATGATTACAGAATAGCCACCTACTAAAATATAATCTACCTGGTTATTATTGAGTGCATTTAAAAAGTCAGTAAAATCTTCATTGAAAATATTTCCCATCAGTTTCTTTTTCTGGTTGTAAAAAAAGTTTTATCCATCCTCGGTGGATTATTGATGTCGAAATTATAGGCTACACTATTTAAGTAAAATGCTGCCTGTAACCTTTCAGTTACCGACTTTGTTAGCCAGTATTCAAGTTGGTGTGCTGCCTCCTCCTTTGTCTGCTTTTTAAAAGCTGTTCTGTCTAATTTGTAAGCTGCCATAATTGATAATTTATTCAACCCATTATCCCAATCGGCAATGCCATATTCACCATTGCCCATTCACAATTCACAATTCACCAAACTCACCATTCAAACAATGCATTCGCCTCCGGGTTATTCAACTTACTGCTTTTTCTGGTTCCATTTACAATGGCATGAATAATTCCCATCTGCTGAACATTAAATTCATACAACAGGTTATTGAACACTTGTATTTTTTTTACCATCGCAATATTGTCTATCTGGAAATAACTGGTAATACCTTCTTCCTGCTGTTCGTAGCCGATGAACTTCATTGCAATTGGCCTGGAATTTATTTGTACAATTAAATGTTTTTGAATATAACTGTTCACCAGTTTTTCCATCTGGCTTTTTAGTGCAGGGTTTAATAAGTCAACCTTTTCTTTGGTGTTCATCCGAAGGGTTTTTTCAAAATCATCGGTAAATATTTTGCAACTGATTTCTACTGTTTTTTCTTTTTGATTGTGTTCTATTTCTGTAACACTGATAAAAAGCGGATGCGGAACTGGGCTGGCATTTTTAAAATTGCTGTTGTGGTACACTAAAAGACTCACAACCATTAACCATTTATAAGCTATTGATACCATTTACACATTGTATGATTGATTAAAAACCTGATTGAGGATATTTACGGCAAAAATAGCCTTTCGCTTACACTAAAACTATTAACTATTTGTGAATGATTTTTCACTTTACTTCAGTACAGGCTGGTTTCATATCATAAGTGCAAATGCATTAGATCATATTTTATTTATTATTACACTGGCGGCTATTTATTTAATTGGCAACTGGAAGCAGGTGTTGGTGCTGGTAACAGCCTTTACAATTGGTCATTCGTTAACGCTCGCTTTAAGTGTGTTTGATATAATCCGTGTAAAGGATAAATGGGTAGAGTTTTTAATCCCATGCACCATCATTGCAACAGCAGTATTTAATTTTTTTGCTAAAGATTTTTCTCCCCGTTCGCTGCGGCTGAATTATTTTTTAGCTTTATTTTTTGGGTTGATACACGGAATGGGCTTTGCTAACAGCATTCGTTTTATGCTGGCAAAAGACCAACATATATTGTTGCCCCTTTTAAGTTTTAATTTAGGGCTGGAAGCAGGACAAATTGCTTTGGTGTCAATTATTTTATTTGCCGGTTATTTACTGGTTAATAAAATGAAATTGAAAAGAAGCTGGTGGGTTATGGGGTTATCATGCTTTTGCCTATTGATTGCAGTACAAATGGCTGTTGAAAGATTTCCATTTTAATTTTTAACCAAATCTGGCACATATCAACAAGCAGGCTTTTGTAATAACTGCTGGAAACAAAACATGAATTCATTTTTAATGCAAACAATATTTTTTTCAGAGATTCTTTACCACAATTAAGTAATATTTTTATCAATTAAACATTCGCCAATATTCATCTTTAAAATCAAACAATGAAACAACTGCTTTCTTTTGTAATGCTGCTTTCCCTTACAGTATGTATACATGCCCAGGATATCCGGAACAACCCCGGCAGCAATCACGGTAACCGTTTTGAACAGCTGGGTACTATTTTGCCAACACCCAACGAATACAGAACGGCCAGCGGCGCCCCTGGTCCTAAATACTGGCAGCAACGCTGCGATTATGATATCGTATGCCAACTGGATGAGCCCAACCGTAAATTAAATGGTAAAGAAACCATTACTTATTTCAACAATTCGCCCGATGTGCTTACTTACATCTGGTTGCAGTTGGATGAAAATGAACATAGCTCCAAAAATAATTCAGGTTATCAGTCAGGTAGCACAATGCCTAAAACCATTAATGAAAATGATTTAACACGCCTGATTGGAAAAACGGATAAAGAGTATGGAGATAATATTTTAAAGATAACAGATGCATTGGGTAAACCACTCAATTATACGATTAATAAAACGATGATGAGGGTTGAATTGCCAACAGCATTAAAAGCTGGTCAGCAGTTTATTTTTAAAGTAGAATGGAATTATTTTATCAGCGACAGGATGAAATTTGGTGGTCGTGGCGGTTACGAAAATTTCCCCGGTGATGGCAATGATTTATACACCATGACGCAGTGGTATCCACGTTTGTGTGTGTACAGCGATTTTCAGGGCTGGCAAAATCATCAGTTTGCAGGTAGTGGAGAGTTTGCATTAACCTTTGGTAATTTTAAAGTGGCTATCTCTGTTCCCTCAGATCATGTGGTAATGGCAACAGGCCAGGGGCAAAATTATCAGCAGGTATTAAGCACTGCAGAATGGGCACGCTGGCAAAAAGCACAAACAGCAACTGATGTTACAGAAATTGTAACCCTGGCTGAAGCAACCGCAAAAGAAAATCAAAAATCTACCAAACAAAAAACATGGATTTTTAAAGCCGAAATGGTACGTGACTTTGCCTGGGGCAGCAGCCGTAAATTTATATGGGATGCAATGCCAATAAAGGTAGAAGGTAAAAAGGTAATGTGCATGAGCGCTTATGGTAAAGAGGCTTACAATCTGTATCGTAAGTTCAGCACCAAGGCTGTTGCACATACCATTAAATCGTATTCAAAATTTACCATTCCTTACCCATACCCGGTAGCACAAAGTTTAGAAGCAGCCAATGGTATGGAATACCCAATGATTTGCTTTAACTACGGCCGTACCGAAAAGGATGGCACTTATAGCGAAGGCACTAAAAACGGTATGCTGGGTGTAATAATACATGAAGTAGGCCATAACTTTTTCCCCATGATTATTAACAGCGATGAAAGACAATGGACATGGATGGATGAAGGCCTAAACTCTTTTGTAGAATATTTAACTGAAGAATTATGGGACAATAAATTTCCGGTGGGCAAAGGACCAGCCTATAAAATTGTTGATTACATGAAGTTGCCGAAAGACCAGCTGGAGCCAATTATGACCAACAGTGAAAACATTATTCAATTTGGACCAAACGCTTACAGCAAACCTTCTACAGGATTAAATATGTTGAGAGAAACTTTAATGGGCAGAGATTTATTTGATTATGCCTTTAAAGAATATGCAAGGCGTTGGGCTTTTAAACATCCTACCCCGGCAGATTTGTTTAGAACAATGGAAGATGCCAGTGGTGAGGATTTAGATTGGTTTTGGAGAGGATGGTTTTACAATACAGACCCTTGCGATATTGCATTGGATACAGTAAAATGGGCCAACCTTACATTGGAAGGCAGCAATGTACCAAATGCTCCAAAAACAATGAAACAAACACCTGGTAAACCAATTTTAAATTCATTTGATGATGTGTCTAAAATTCGCAACAGGCAAGATAGCAAGATTGTATTTGCAACAGATGCAGACACAAGCCTGAGAGATTTTTATTGGAGATACGACAGAGACCTGGTAAAAATAAACGCTGCTACTATCGAAGTTCCAGTGCCTGAAGCAGTAATTGATACATTTACCAATGAAGAGAAAACTGCCCTTGCCGGAAATAAAAATATGTACGAACTTACCTTTAGTAACAAAGGTGGCCTGGTAATGCCCATCATCATTGAATGGACTTACAAAGATGGCAGTAAAGAAGTGGAAAGAATACCCGTACAAATATGGCGCAAGAATGAAAATAAAGTTGTAAAAACATTTTTGAAAGATAAAGAAGTAGCTTCCATCAAGCTGGATCCGATGAGAGAAACAGCAGACATCAATGAGAGTAACAATGTATGGCCTGCTGTTGAAACAGCCAGCAAGTTTCAATTGTTTAAGACAAGAGGTGGACGTGGAAGAGGCGGTGCTACCGGCAGTGTAAACCCAATGCAGCGGGAAATTAAATAAAGAAATACCCGTAAAGAAATATTAAACAACAGCCATTCTTATTAAAGGATGGCTGTCGTTTTTAATAACATTCTATTTTTAAACAAAGGCTTGAAAAGTTTACAGCTTTTTAATAGCAGTAAACTTTTTCTTCAGTTACTTTTCGAGTAACAGTTTATCAATCAATTCTTCAAATTCCTTTTTATAAACCAGATAGTGATCACCAGTTCCAGGGCCATTGAAGCCAGTATCTAATTTCCTGATTTTCCCTTTCTTATCAATGAATACAGAGGATGGAAAAAATTTTATCGGAGTTAATTCCGGCAATGTTTTTTCGGTTCGTAAGGAATCGCCTACAGTAACGCCGGTATTTAAAATGGTATATTGAACATTATACCTGATCTGAAATTTTTGTAAGCTTTTTGTACTTCTTTCAAGATTAGTGCTGTATTCATAAGCAAGTGCAATTACTTCAAATCCCCGTTGTTTATTTTTGCTGTAATACTCACTGAGGAAAGCAGTTTCATCCATACAATTGGGGCACCAGCTACCCATTAATTGTATCACTACCACTTTGTTTTTAAAACGTTCATCACTGATGGAAACAGGCTTTCCGCTTAAATCATTAAAGGTAAAATGCAGGCTTTCTTCGCCTGGTTTCACATACATTTCTACAGATTCCATTGGTACTTTTGCTCCTGCGTCTTTCACCGCATTCCAGTTTTCCTTGTAAGTGCCGCCGGAGTAATATAAGCCGTTTGTAATTGTTTGATCATTTTTAATTTTTGCAGTAAATAAAAATGCATGCCCACCATCAAAGCAGGATAAAAACAACGAGTCTTTTGTTGCAATACCTT
Organism: Chitinophagaceae bacterium; assembly: GCA_043745055.1. Lineage (GTDB taxonomy): Bacteria > Bacteroidota > Bacteroidia > Chitinophagales > Chitinophagaceae > Ferruginibacter. Next base: position 5,931 of record JAYTTM010000238.1, read on the forward strand.
CCAGGTATCTATAATCTCCTGTTGCATTCAAAAAAGTTCCGGTTAGTTTATTGCCTGTCTGTTTAAATTCGGCTACAGATAATTCACCAGTTTTACTGTTAGCAAATGTTACTGCCCAGCGGCCGGTAATATTTTTAACTGCAGCAGTATTGGTGGCAAATCTTTTTCCTCCAAACGATGCACTAAAAGGTATTACCAGTGTTTTTACTGCACCGTTTTTTATCCACACGCCGTTTAATTTATTACCCATTTTTTTTAGCCTGAATTGAGATTCAAACACCGGCATCTGCACAAAAAGCGAATCTCCGTCAATAGTAATATTGCTTACCTTAATACTTTCTGCTGCATTGCGTATGTACCATATCGGTTTGCCGTTTTCAGTTTTCCATTCAAAAGTAAAAGCAATGTTGTTGCCATCTGCTCTGTGCAATTTTGCCCCCCACCATCCCTGCTGTGCTTTAATTGTAAATCCGGATGCCAGCAGCATCAAGAACATTGTACAATTTTTCATTAATGCTATTTTTCTTGTGAAGATATAAAGCCTGTGTTATAAGTACCGTTAATATTTCCGGATCCGAATATTGTAATAATACTGGTTGTTGGTATAGTTCATCATCATTTATGATGATGAAGCAACAACTGCAATTTATTTTGAATGAATATTATTTACCTGGGAAAATGGTATTGGTTTTGAAATTTTGACCACCAATCATCTTTTTCAACTGTTAGGTTTTAATTCAATAAACCTTTAAATAAAATTAATTCCTGATTTCAAAACCTTAAGCTCAGGCCTTTTTAGTGCTTGTATTATTTTCTTCGGTATTTTTAACAATAGGAATTAAATGATCCGTTTCTATTTTAAACATCAGTATAAAAATATATTATGGCAGGAATATTAGATTTGGTTGGCAACACGCCTTTGGTTGAATTAAAAAAATTAAACCTCAATAAAAACGTAACCATTTACGGAAAACTGGAAGGTAACAACCCCGGCGGCAGCGTAAAAGACAGGGCTGCATATGGAATGATAAGAGGAGCTATTGACCGTGGTGAAATTACGCCGGGAATAACATTGATAGAAGCCACTAGTGGTAACACAGGCATTGCATTGGCCATGATTGCCAGTTTATTTGGCGTGCCAATAGAACTGGTAATGCCCGAAGATGCAACGAGGGAAAGGGTTTTAACCATGGAAGCTTTTGGCGCCAAAGTGATATTGACACCCAAAGGACAGTCCATGGAAGGCGCTATAGATTATGCCAATGCCCAACTAGCCAAAGGCGGTTACCTGATGTTGAATCAATTTGGCAACCCTGATAATCCGAAGATGCATTACAACAGTACCGGTCCGGAAATATGGCGGGATACCCGGCAACAAGTAACTCATTTTGTTTCATCCATGGGTACCACGGGAACCATAATGGGCGTTTCAAAATATTTAAAAGAACAAAATCCCAACATACAGATTGTAGGCTGCCAGCCTAAAGATGGATCCAAAATACCGGGCATACGTAAATGGCCGGAAGCTTACCTGCCAACTATTTTTGACAAAAAAAGAGTGGACAGAATTATTGAAATTGATGAAAAGGATGCCCGTATTATGGCAAGGCGATTGGCAAGAGAAGAAGCTATTTTTAGTGGCATGAGCAGTGGCGGTGCAGCGCATGCAGCCATTGAGCTGGCAAAAGAATTGTTGGAAGGCGTTATTGTTTTTATTGTATGCGACAGGGGAGACAGATACCTTAGTTCTGATTTATTTGATTGATGTTTTAAAAAAAGTTTACACCTTTTTAAAAGGTGTAAACTTTAGGTTTATGCTGCTAATAAATATCAGCTTCCTCTTTTTCAACTGTTGGTATGTCACGTAGAAAATCGTCATACCCTTCTTCATCATCGTGGTTACTATAGGCACCGTAAGCATCTATGCTATATCCAATTAAACCGTCATTG
>JAYTTM010000239.1:0-7878 GCA_043745055.1 Chitinophagaceae bacterium
TTTTTCAGTTTGTTCATACATACCCATGTGAGCCGCATTTTCAAGGATATGCACATGTGATATAGCAGGCAGGTAGCACTGGTCCAAACTGCTTTGTAATGGTACTGCTTTGTCATGTTCGCCAATAATAAATAAAACAGGTTTTACAAAGTTTTTCAAAACCTCTATTCTGTCCGGCCTGGCAATCATGGCTTCATAATACTGCGCCAGGGCTGCATCGGTAAAATTGGTTGCTTTACTGATTAAGGATGAAATGACCGACTCGTTCTCAGCAGCAAATACTTCATTAAACAAACCGGGAATACTTGTTTTTAAAAAAGTGATAGCGCCATTTTCAAGTATGAATTCAATGGCTTTTTTTCGGGTTCCCTTTTTTTCGTCCCCATCTGCAAATGCCGAAGAATGAAACAGACCAAGGCTGTTAAGGTATTGCGGATATTTTTCTGCAAACGCCAGTGCAATATAGCCGCCCATGCTATGGCCGATAAGAGAAAAATTCGCTAAATCTCCCCCATTTTGTAAGGCCGGGGAGAGCTCAATATTTACAATTTCCTTAATAATTTCAGCATAGGTTTCAATATTTGCATTGGCTACCAATTCAGATTTTCCGCTGCCGGGAATATCGGGAATGATAAGGTGGTAATTATTTTGTAATGCTGTTACCTGTCGTTCCCAAACAGTTCCATCTTCTCCAAATCCATGCAACAGTATTACGGGTTTACCTTGTCCGATTGATCTGTAATAAATGTTGGATCCCTGGTATTTAAAATTTTTTTCTTCCATCCTGCAAGATTTAAAAAGCATTTATGATTAGTATGAAATATCACAAAAAATATTTTGCTGCACTTCTGTAAATTAATAATAAAACAAGTGGCAAAAAGGCACTGTTCATTTGTTGAGGTAAAAAAAACCAGGTTAATACTGCAAAGGCTAATAAGATGGAAGTAAACAAAAAGCATTTTTTTACAAACAATTTTTTGCTGTTTGTAAAAAAAGCCAGCAGGGTGTTGGTAGGCAAGGCCCACAATAAGTTGTAATTATTTTTGCACATGGCGTGATCCGTAGAAGTCCACATAAAAATGAGCAGTATACCAACTGCACCCGACAAAAAAAATAGCAAACCATCAAAGCCCTGCGTAAAACTGATGGCCCATTTATTTTTTAATAAACTCAATGCAACAGCAAAAATGAGCAACAAAGAAAATACAACAACCGGAGTAAAAATAGATCCTTTGTTTTTGTCTGTATCAATTGCATACAGATTTGTGCTTGACAATAATAAGGAGTGTTGTTTATTGCTGCTGTCTAACGAGAGCATTAATACATCTGGCAAAAATTGAGATTGCTTTGCCGTCATTACGGCATCTGTTGGGGCACCTAATAAAAGATCGATGCCGAGTTTGCTCCAGTATTTTTCATTTTTATCGAGATAGCTGTGAATGGCTTGCCTGAACCTTGTACCAGCAGGCATTACCGCTACCGGCTGCGGATGAGGATTTTTAAATTTACTAATCAAATCCCTTGGGCGTGTGGTGCAATTGTCAAAAAAGAAATCGTATTTGTAGAATTTGTTTTCTTCTTTTATATTATTGAAAAGCGCCTGTTGAAACCCGATTTTTTCGGCTGCTGAGAGGTTTAATACCTGCTCGGTAATACCCCTGTTGCTTGCCTTGTAATTTTCTTTAAATAGGGCAAATTCTTCTGCAGATAAATAATACATCAGTTTGCCTTTGATGAATTTTAAATAAAATCCATCATCATCAAAATTAAAAGTACCGTAGTTGAATACATAGTCGGTAACACTGCTGCTGTCAACCACCCTGATGGCGGTGTGTCCGAAAGTAGAATATAGTTCTTCACCCGGAGTACAGGTAAGCAGGGAAATACGGAGGTGAGAAGAATCCTGTGCAGAGGTGACAATTTGCAAATGTGCAAAGGTGAAAATGAATAAAAAGTGCAGTAAGTTTTTTTTCATTGTTAATTTGTGGGTGTTCACGCAAAGATGCTAAGTGGCAAAGATGCAGAGTTTTTTATTGGTATAATAATGATTTAAAGTACAAGAGCCGATAGATATTGTCTGCGACGTCAATGCAGTTGACAGATGAATTATTGTGGGGATAAAAAATTATTTAACTCCACGGATAAAAGCAGGGTAGTCCCGGCCGTGGTTGTTGATGATATTTTTGATGAGATAAGCTTCGTTTTTAAAATCAAAGCTCACAAACCAAGTTGTATGACGGTTTGGTTTAAAGCTGCAATACCAAGCCCCATGAGTTGACTTTTTAGTTTGCTTCTTTTTTAAATTTGGTACAGATAATATAAAATCGATAATGTCATCTACATAGGCATCCGCATTTTTACCAATAACTAAAATACTCTTTTTCAAAAAGTAATTCCACAAGTGATTCCAGCTTGTCTAATACTAATGGAGAAATTACTACTTCTTCCATGGTAGATTTTTTACAAACTTTTTTATTCTTATACGAGCCTCTTCAATGGTTAATGCATCTTCGCAATCTTTTTCAAATTGTGTTTTTGAAACAACGCCTAATTCTTTAAGCATCGGCACAACCTTCTGATGTTTTTTTAAATTAATGGTAACATGGGTAATTTCTCCCCTGGTATTTTTTTGGGTTTTTATTCCTGCTATACGTGCCATGGTAAATGATTTAATAAGCAAACCTACTGCTTTTTTCGAATGCTAAAAAGTGGATCATTGAGGGCTTTTGTTTACTGCAGCTTTTTATGTCAAAGTTCATGGAGGTACCTTTTTAGATTACAACAAAAATATTGGTATAAAAGCTTATTAAAGAAATTCAGTACAAGAGTGCGACGCCAATGCAGCCCAATAGCGGTACTAAGCCCGGCTCAAAATTGTATTATAAAATTGCTTTTACCCCCAAATGCTAAAACTACCCTCATTAAAAAATTGCCATTAATTCCTTACATGTTTTTGTGGCAAACTACCTGCTATAATTAGGTGCTTCTTTAGTAATGGCAATATCATGAGCATGACTTTCTCTCATGCCGGCATTGGTTATTTTAATAAAAATGGCTTGCTGTAATTCTTTAATATTTTTGGCTCCGCAATATCCCATACCTGCTTTTAATCCGCCGGTGTATTGATGCACCACTTCTTTTAAACTTCCTTTAAATGCCACCCTGCCTTCAATGCCTTCGGGAACAAACTTTTTAATATCGTCTTCCACATCCTGAAAGTAGCGGTCGCTGCTGCCTTGTGCCATTGCACCCAGTGAGCCCATGCCACGGTATTGTTTAAACCGGCGGCCTTCGTAAATGATCGACTCGCCCGGGCTTTCTTCTGTACCTGCAAATACATTGCCCATCATTACACAACTGGCACCTGCTGCCAGGGCTTTTACCATATCTCCTGTATACCTAATTCCACCGTCGCTAATGATACCTACTTTTTTATTTTTTAATGCAGCTGCCACTTCCATTACGGCTGTAATTTGGGGTACACCTGTACCAGCTACAATTCGGGTAGTGCAGATAGACCCCGGGCCAATGCCCACTTTCACGGCATCTGCGCCGGCATCTGCCAATGCTTTGGCACCTGCGCCGGTACCTATATTGCCTGCAATTACCTGTAGCTGTTTAAAGTTTTTCTTTACTGCTTTTAAAGTGTCAATCACACCTTTGGTATGTCCGTGGGCGCTATCGAGGCAGATGGCATCAACACCCGCTTGTTGCAAAGCTGCAACCCTTTCTAATGTGTCTTTTGTAATACCAACACCTGCGCCTACCAGCAACCTGCCAAACGAATCTTTTACAGCGTGTGGGTGACTTGTTAATTTTAAAATATCTCCAAATGTAACAAGGCCAATTAATACGCCCGCCTTGTTTACAACCGGTAGCTTTTCAATTTTATTTTTTTTGAAAATGAGTTCTGCTTTTTTAAGATCGGTACCCTCCGGTGCGGTGATGAGATTATCTTTTGTCATCACGGTACTTACCTTGTCTTTGTAATGCGTTTCAAAACGGAGGTCACGGTTGGTGAGGATGCCTACCAGTTTTTTTTGTGAATCAATAATGGGAATACCACCAATTTTATTTTCCCTCATCAGCCTTACCGCTTCGCCAATGGTTGCATCGGGAGTTAAGGTGATGGGATCTAATATCAACCCGTTTTCACTTCTTTTTACTTTGCGAACCTGATCGGCCTGCTTTTCTATACTCATGTTTTTGTGTAAAATACCCAACCCGCCTTCCCGTGCCAGGGCAATGGCAAGCGATGCTTCCGTTACTGTATCCATGGCAGCACTCAGCATGGGTACATTTAATTGAATTGTTTTAGTAAGGAATGCATGAATGTTTACATCCCTGGGTAACACTTCTGAGTATGCAGGTTGCAGTAATACATCATCAAATGTTAAACCTTCACCGAAAAATTTGTTGGAAGAAGTAGTGTTGGAGGAGTTATTTCTTATTGCCATAGGCAAAGGTAGGGAAACCAATGTTTTAAAAAAACAGGTGGTAAAAAAAGAAACGCCGTTTTATCAATTTATCAAATTATAGAATAACAAACGTAGGCACCAAAAGCTTCTCCATCTTAGATAGATTTTATTTGCTTTTTTGCCTTGATGCAAAAAAGCAAGAGAATCAAGGATGAGAATAAAAATTTCTAGCACTTTTTATTCAAGGTAATAACCAACCTACGTTTGAGAATAAAATACTTAATCCTAAATAAACTATTAATAAATATGCAAAAGTACGGCCTAAAAAAATTAAATAGATCCTGTTCTGCCACCGTCAACAGGGATACTGGTGCCATTAATATACGAGGCGGCAGGTGAAGCAAGAAAGGCCACCATGTTGGCAATCTCTGCAGCAGTTCCAAAGCGTTTTGCAGGAATTTTATTTTTCATTCCCTCTGCAACTTCTTCAATGCTTTTGTTGCTTTTGATAGCATTGCTTTCTATAATAGATTGCATCCGTTGGGTATTTGTAAAACCAGGCAACACATTGTTTACGGTGATATTAAACTGTCCCAGTTCGTTGGCCATTGTTTTAGCCCAACTTGCCACAGCACCTCTGATGGTATTGGAAACACCGAGGTTGGGTAAGGGGATTTTTACTGAGGTTGAAATGATGTTGATAATTCGTCCATAGCTGGCCTCCTTCATGGATTGAAGTACTGCTTTGGCAAGAATATGGTTGCAGATGAGATGCCGGTTGAAGGTTTGAATAAAATCTTCCTCTGTTGCATTTACAATTCAAACTTAGGGATGATGTAGTAATAATTTAATTACCTGTGTTAAGGGTACTAATAAAAAGATCAGGATTTATATGTAAATTATTGAATGGTTAGGTTACCTAAAACTTTGAATTTTTTTCCTGGATTTACAACAATGGAAGCTCCTTTTGCAAGGGTTTGCGGCACATTTAAAATACATTCACCCGTACCTGCCGGATTAACTATTATTGCTGACCCCAGGGGCAATGTTGCTGGCGGTAAACCTGTTGTACCCCAGTTTAATACACTATTCCAATTACCTGTGCCGGTAAAAGTGTAGGTTATACCAGTGCTAAAGGTAATGGTAGGGTTGCTCCCTAATAAATACAATGCGTTGTTACCTGTCGCTGTGTTTTCATTGTATTCAATCAATCTGCAAACATATTTTACTCCTGCTGCCAGGCCTGTAATAGTTACAGAATTGCCAGTACCATTATAAACCACTTTATTGTTATTGCCAATATTGGTTGCCAGGTTGTAGTCAGCATTGCCTGTGTAATCAGTACCATCCAGCGGAAAAATTTCTTTACTGTTATCGGGTTTTATCAGCACCAGTCGCTTTTCGCCGTTGCCATTTGCCCAGTTTAGTGTAACTGAATTGCCGGTTAAATTGGTTAAATTTAACGCACCTGCATTTACAATGGGAGATAACATCAGGTCATGTGCCGGCCAGGTACTGGTGGCTGAAATAATATTCCAGCCAAGGTTATCCATATCCGACCAGAAATTGTTGCTGGTTATATTTCTTTTGTTCAATAAAATTATCCAGGTATAGCCACCTGCGGTACGCACTTGTTCTGCAGCTGTGCCATCCAGCGCACCAGTATGCCACCAGTTGTTATAGACATTTACGCTCCATCCCTTAGCATAATATTGATTATTTGCAGAAGGCGCAACCATTGTGTTAATGGTAGTTGCATTTAAAATATCTGGCTTGGTTGAAAACCCATCCACCGCAACCAGCAATTTAAGCATATCTCTGGCCGATGCTATCCAGCCTCCATGTGCATCCATGGCACTAACACTAAAACCACCATACTCCCATGGCACGCTTTGGCCGGTACCATAGCAGGAGATATTGGTATAGCCATTGCCAACATATTCAACTTCCCTTTCCTGCTTTTCTGATAATAAATTTTTTGCAATATGCATATCAAAAATCCCCAGCGGTGCCAGAATGCTGGTTTTTACATAATCTTCATAACTCATTCCGGTAATTTTTTCTATCACCCTACCAAGCACCAGGTAGCCCATATTGGAATAAGCATAGGCAGTACCGGGGGCAAAATCAAGCCCCTTTTCTATCATAAATTTTATGAACGCATCTTTAGTAACCGGGTTGGCTGTTCCCGTTAGCAAGGTTACTCTTAATGGAAATGCAATAGGGTCGCAGCCAGCAAAATAATATGGATAAGGTGTGGTAGGATTTGGGTTGCAGTTTACATCCCTGTTCCATCCAGCACTATGTTCCAGCAATTGTTGTACAGTAATATTGTAAACTCTTGTATCGGTAATATTGGCCACAGAAAATACCGGGTGATTTTGCAAAATACCGCCAAAGCCAAATACCTTATCAGTAAGGGATAATTGGCCATTTTGCATTAATTTCATGATGGCAATAGAAGTAATTTGTTTTGATAGGCTTGCTATCCTAAAAAGATTGTAGGGCTGTGTGGTTACAGTGCCTGCTATATCCGATTTTCCAAAACTTCGCTGGTAAACTATTTTACCGTTTTTTGCCAATGCAACGCTTGCCGCAGGAATGCCGTACAAAGACATAAAATTATTTACGAGATTATCTGCTTGCGTCATTTCCGGAACAAGGATTCCTGTTTGGCTAAAAGCAAATGTTTGGCTATAAACAGCAAAAAATAAAAAAATCAGCTTGTTCATGCAAAAAGTTTGTTGGGTGATAATACAAATAAACTATAAAATAAAAATACTTCTAATAAGCGGGAGATAGTATACCAATTTTGTAGTAGCCATTTTTGAATTGATTGATTTAGCACAAATGGTAAGCCTATAGAAATAATTTATGTATTTATTTAAATATCAGGATAGAGAGATTCTCCATTTGATGAGACCTTTACTTGCTTTATCCAGAAAATTCCATTTGTATTATTCAATTGCAAACGATTGCAAAGTTTTATTTTTTTGTTTAAATATAATTGGCAATCATCAAACATTTATAATGAAATGCAGACCCAATAAGCATTTTAAATAAAATTACCGCTTTAACCATCATAAAATGACGGGAAAGATGATAATTGAAATATAAATGCCCACCTTACTTTTGTATCAGCAAGGCAGGCATTTAAGGAGATTAATGTAAAGGCAAAAAACAAGCAATCGTTATTAGAGAGCAAATCTAAGGTATAGTTTGTTTAAAGCGAAAAGGAATAAAATAAATTATTAAGATTTTCATATGGCAAGCAATCGTTTATGTCCTTCCGTTTCTACGGAAGGACTATTTTTTTGTGCCCTATACAAAATACCTCATTGGTAAAAGAATATTCGAATGAAATAAAATTATCCCTCTTAATGTACAAGTAGTTCAAATTTCTTCCTGTTTTTTATCATTAATCACCATTAAAAATCGATTATTTGTGAATTAAATGATT
>JAYTTM010000240.1:0-2147 GCA_043745055.1 Chitinophagaceae bacterium
ACGAAAAGGTGGATGCATTGAGTGCGTTAATTCACCGTGGCAGGGCGCACGAATTTGGCCGTAAATTATGCGAAAAATTAAAAGAGTTGTTGCCGCGTCAGCAGTTTCAAATTGCTATACAGGCTGCTATTGGTGCTAAAGTAGTAGCAAGGGAAAACATTAGTGCAATACGCAAAGATGTTACCGCTAAATGTTATGGTGGTGATATTAGCCGTAAAAGAAAATTACTGGAAAAGCAGAAAGAAGGTAAAAAGCGGATGAAGCAAATTGGTAATGTGGAAGTTCCACAGGAAGCGTTTTTGGCAGTGTTGAAATTGAATGACTAACAGCCCCCATCACCTAAAAGGGGGTTGTGGTGCTTTAAAATTGTTATGGTATTTTTCTTTTTTTTTACAAGCTGATGTTTTTCAATTAAGCATCGTTGTGTCACTCCCTTGTACGGCATACCTTTGTGAAGCAAACTAAATTAACCATGTACACACTGGATGAAATAAAATCTATTTTGGCGGCGGCAAAGCCTGAACTGCAGAAAAAATATCCGCTAAGTGAACTGGGTATTTTTGGAAGTTATGCAAGGGGAGATGCCAATGAGAATAGCGACATTGATGTATTGGTGGATTTTAATGGTGTTATCGGTATGCAATATTTCGATTTAATTGACGACATTTCTATCTTGTTTAAGACTAAAGTGGAGGTCGTTTCAAAAAGAGGAATAAAGCCCAATTACTTTCGCTTTGTAAATGATGACCTTCAGTATGTCTAAAAGAAATTCTGAATTATTATTGGATGATATACTGCAGGCCGTTAACAAAATCCAGCAATATACTAACGGACTTGATCCGGATCGATTTTCCATTGAGTTTATGATTGTAGAAGCTACTTTGTATAACTTCCAGGTTATAGGGGAAGCTGCTAATCAGTTGGAAGATGAAATAAAAACAAGTAGCCCTGGAATAGATTGGAAAAAGATTAAGGGTTACAGAAACAGGTTGATACATGAATATTTTGGAACCGACCCATTCATTGTTTTTGAAATTATACAATTCTACCTGCCTCAGCTAAAAATTCAAATTCAAAACCTTTTAGACGATTATAGCCATGAGTAAATTCTCCTTAAATCCCGATATGAATTTAGAAGTAACTGCCCGTTTTATTACCAAAGGCGGTGATACTTCTTTAACAGGTGATGCGTATAAATTAAGACTTTTTGATAAAGATGTTTTTGATGATGATTATATTGGTGAAAGCAGTCTTGACAGTAATGGAGTTGGGAAAATAATATTTAGTCAATCTGCCTTTGGCGACATAGCCAACCTTGAAACTACTCCAGACTTTTATTTTGTGCTGGTTAAAAACGGGGTACAGATTTTTGAAAGTACAGTAATGGAAAATCTGGACATTGCTGCTTTAGAGCAATTTAAAATGGGTGAAGGCGGAGTACTTGACCTGGGAACTTTTTTGGTTGAAGATTAATAAAAATCATCGATGACTATCCGCAATAAGGAGCTGCTTCATTAAAGGAAATTGTAGAGCCGTAGCCTCGGCTCATATTCTTGTGACGCTAAAAACAATTACATTTTTTAACAAATTGGTACCTCATTTTTAAATGGGCCGAACCAACGGTTCTTATTTTATTTTTTGTTACTTACTTTATCAACGGCTGTCCGTACAGGCGGGGGTTGAAACCTCCAGCCTCAGGCTGGATTACAATATTAACCAAGGCTACGTCTCTTAACACCGAATTTCGGATATTCAAAAAATCATTAGTATTTATAATTATTGAATCCGCATTTTGCGTATTTTTTTTGTAAAGAAATTAGTTGCCAGATGAATTTGTTTCAATTATTAAAAAGAATAATTCATATTCAATTTATTACTTTGTTCAAAGTAGCTATGTCTCAGTAAATTTATTACAATAAATAAACGTTTCAGTATTTTTGATCTATTGCTGTGAAAGATTAAACTATTATTTTTACTCAAACCTTTACTATGCCTCCAAAAATTGACTTCACCGATTCATTAGAGAAAATTCCCGTAAAAATTTTTGCCGACCCAAAACAAGGATCTGCCTATGTAGCGCAGCAAATAGCCCTTTTAATTCAGGAAAAAGAAGCTGCCGGACAAAAATGTGTGATTGGTCTTGCAAC
>JAYTTM010000241.1:0-2144 GCA_043745055.1 Chitinophagaceae bacterium
CCACCAGAAAGCGCCAGGTTATAATCCTGAATATTTCCGGTACGCATAAATTCATTTTGCCAGTTAGTATTTATTGCCGGATTAAAATTAGTGGTTAAAATAGTGGGAACAGGATTGTTGCCAGCTGTAAATAATTGTTGCGCTAATGCCCGGTACTCATTATTATCCATCATTTGATAACGCTTGTGAAATTGCTGCGTACCGGTTTTTATACCCCCGGTAATAACCATCGAGCCTTCCTTACCTTTTTTAGTAGTAATGATGATTACACCATTGGCAGCCCGGCTTCCATAAATAGCAGCGGCAGAAGCATCTTTTAAAATTTGTATGGATTCAATATCGTTTGGGTTAAAGTCTGGAGTAGCATCGCTGTACATACCATCAATAATATATAATGGATTGTTGTTGGCAAATGTACCTGCACCACGGATATCTATTTTGGCTCCGGCACCCGGCGCACCACTGTTACGCACTGTAACACCTGCTGCCAATCCTTGTATAGACTCTGCTACAGTAGAAGAAATATTGCGATTAGCCTGCGCCGTATTGATAACACTTACTGCACCAGTCAAATCTTTTCTTTTTACTGTTTGATATCCGATAACAACTACATCTGTTAATGTAGCGTCGGCAGCTTCCAGTATTTCATTGATTGCAGTTGCTGTAGCTGCTATTTCTCTGGGTTTGTAACCCACAGAACTAATCAGTAAAATGCTGCCTTCCGGAGCATCAATTGTAAACGCTCCTTTAGCATCCGCAATAGCAGACCTATTTGTTCCTTTAACAGTTACTGTTGCGCCACTAAGGGGTTCGCCCGTTGGGGATTTGAGGGTACCCTTGATAACCCGCTGTGCAAAAGTACCGAGGCTGAATAAAAGTGCCACAGCCATGCTGAAGCTTAATTTAAACAGTCGTTTTTTTTGTTTCATTGTATGCAGTTTTAGTTTTGAATTGAATGGTGATGATTATCAGGAATAACTTTACACTGGTATTGCTTAATTGAAATTCCTATGTTTTACAGGCTATAAATAGTGAAGCTTATTTTAAATGCTGATGTAAATGTTTACAAATAATAAAATCAATTAACAGTAATCTTTGTAATAGAAATACTGTTAAAAAAAAGAACAGAAAAAATAAAGTAAATGGTAAAATAAATCGTTGAAAGATTAGCAAAAAATGACTCGTTATTTTGAAAGAATAATTTCATAAAGCTAAAAAATGAAGTAGTAAATGTTTAATACAATCGTTTATAAATTTTAATCAGTTCGTTATGCTGATTGTTGTAAGCAGGTGTAAAATAAATGTATATTTATTGAGACCTTCATTCCCAACGTATCATATTGTTCTCATTTTGTTTCATTTTATTTTTGCCCAGGTAAATATTCTTAAATAACAAAAAAGCATCAGTACCTTAGTAAACAAAGAAAGGTTTTTTAAACCTTGCCTCACCATTTTGAAAAAGCCGACACATATCATAGCTGCAGTACATTTTATTTTAATCCTATTTTTTTTCACTTTATCAACCCATGCCCAATCTTATTTTTTCAGGCATTACCAGGTAGAAAATGGCCTTTCAAATAATACGGTGTATTGTAGCATTCAGGATAAAAGCGGTTTTATGTGGTTTGGCACTAAAGATGGTTTAAACCGGTTTGATGGCTATCATTTTAAAGTGTTTAATATGGATAGCGATGGCCATACGATGGTTCCCAATTTAATTGGCTGTTTGTTGGTAGATAAAAAAAATGAGTTGTATGTTGGATCCCAAAAGGGCTTGTATACATTCGATCGGCAAAAAGAGCAATTGGTTCGTTTAATAGACTCCTTTCCTGATATCAACAGCATTGAAACAGATAAAAACGGAAACCTTTGGTTTATCTCAAGAGTTACAGTTTGCAGATACAATCCTGTCTCAAAAAAAGTTCAGGTATTTCCCCCCTCAAAGTATTTTGAAGCTACTTCCCTTTGCTTATCCGAAGAAGGTGATATTTGGGCTGCTACACCCAACGGATTTATACAGCGTTTTAACGAGGCCACCAATATTTTTCAAGCCTTTAATATGTTTGCCCATTCGCCGCCGGCTACTTCCTATTGGATACAAAAAATTTATCCCGCCGGCAAAGGAGCCATTTTTGCAGGTACAT
>JAYTTM010000242.1:0-2144 GCA_043745055.1 Chitinophagaceae bacterium
AAAATGATACACAAGAATTTTAAAAATATCGACAAGGTTGTTTTCGGCCGTGGCAGCTTCAATAACATGGCTGGCATTTTAGCAGAAAAGCGGAACGAAAATGCAGGATTTTTTTTATTTATAGTTGATAATTATTTTGCCGGAAAAGATTTACTTAATCGACTTCCTGCGGAAGCATTTGATATTGTTAAACTGATTAATGTAGATCCGGAGGAGCCTACAACCGAACAGATAGACGCCTTAAGAGATGAAATCCTCAACAGCAAAGGCATACCAGCGGGTATTATTGGTATTGGTGGTGGCAGCATCATGGATATTGCAAAAGCGGTATCACTCATGTTCACAAACGAAGGTTCCTCCACATTGTACCAGGGATTAAATCTGATAAAAAATCCTGGCATCTATCATTTAGGTGTACCAACTATTTCCGGCACCGGTGCAGAAGTTTCTATGACCGCAGTTTTAACCGGTCCCGAAAAAAAGCTCGGCCTTAAATGCGATTGGACAGTTTTTAACCAGGTGATTCTTGATTCAGAATTAATAGCCTCCGTACCTACCAACAAATGGTTGTTTACCGGAATGGACACCTACATTCATTGTATAGAAAGTGAAAATGGTACATTGAACAATGCATACAGCCATGCTTATGCTGAGCAATCATTAAAGCTTTGCAGGGAAGTTTACCTGGGCGATAATGCCGGCCAAAATCCGGAGAATGATGATAAATTAATGGTGGCAAGTATGATGGGAGGATTGAGTCTTACCTATTCTGAAGTAGGCGTTTGCCATGCATTGAGCTATGGCCTTTCAAAAATTTTGCACGAAAAACATTGTTATGCCAACTGCCTTGCCTTTCAGCATCTCAAAGATTTTTATGGCGATGCAGTAGCTGAATTAAAACAAATGTTGCAGCAACACAAAGTAACATTACCGCAGGGCCTCAGCAAAAACTGGAGCGAAGAAACAATAACAGCCATGGCCCAGGTTGCTTATAATTTGCCACACATGTGGAACCATGCAATTGGTGCTGACTGGAAAGAGAAAATAACATTAGAAACCATAAAAAATTTATACAAAAGATTATAACAATGAGCGCAAAAAAAGTAAAAGTAGGCAACATCAACTGCGGAGCAGATGAACTGTTTTTAATTTCGGGGCCCTGCGTAATTGAGTCGGAATCCATCATGATGAAGACTGCAGAGAAACTGAAAGAAGTAAGTGAAAAACTGAAGATTCCTGTAATTTATAAATCTTCTTTCTCCAAAGATAACCGCAGCAGTTTAAGTTACTACCAGGGCCCGGGGCTTGCAGAGGGGATGCGTATTTTAGCCAAAGTAAAAGAGCAGTTTGGCTTTACCTTGTTAACAGATATTCATTATCCCGATCAGGCAGCGCCTGCGGCGGAAGTATGTGATGTTTTACAAATACCTGCCTACCTGTGTATGCAATCTGGTTTGTTAGTGGCAGCAGCCAAAACAGGCAAGGTTATCAATGTAAAGCATGGCCAGTTTTTAGCCCCCGATAACATGAAGCACCCTGTGGGTAAATTGGTTGACTCTGGTAATGACCAGATTATTTTAACAGAAAGAGGCTATACCATGGGCTACAACGATCTTGTGGTTGACCCGAGGAGCTTTTACCACATGAACAAAATTGGTTATCCCGTAGTGTTCGATATTACACATTGCGTTCGCAAATATGGTATTCCCAGTTCTGACGCAAAAGGTGGTAACAGAGAATTTTTACCAGTTTTGAGTCGTGCAGGTGTAGCCGCAGGTGTTGATGGTATTTTTATAGAAGTACATCCTGATCCAACGCATGCATTGTGCGATGCAGCCAGCCAGCTTTCTATGTACAACCTGGAAGAGTTTTTAAAGCCGTTGCTTGAGTTGCATGCAATAGAATTGAAGTACAGGGAAAACTAGTTTTTAGGGTAGTTCAGTAAAAACTATTCACCATTGACTATTCGCAAATTAATAACTATTTTCGCCACACATCAAAAAAACATATATGGAATTATACCTTGATTCAGCCAACCTCAAAGAAATTGAAGAAGGATTTAAACTGGGCTTTTTAAATGGCCTTACCACCACTCCTACTTTTATGCAAAGGGAAGGCATTACCGATATTGACGGTATGATTGT
>JAYTTM010000243.1:0-2139 GCA_043745055.1 Chitinophagaceae bacterium
CCCCCAGCCCCTCTCCAAAGGCAGAGGGGAGCTTGACACTTATTCCTCAAAGCTCTTTTGTTATTGTATTGGTAGTCTCATTTTTTACCCGCTTTTTCATAATCCGCTTCGCATTTTCCAGTTCTTTTTGGCGAGACATTATAGGATTTCGAGTATACTCCAAAGGAGAAAGGCTAGAACCCTGAACCCATAAGTGTTTTAACGTTATAGCAGAATTTTTTCCTTTCAGAAGTGAAACATTATCTAGCTACATTACTTATTTAAAAAACTTTCCAGTTCTTCCATCATTAATTTACTTCCTGTAAAAAATGGTGTTCGCTCATGAATATGCGTAGGTACTTTATCCAAAATACGCTGCTCACCATCTGTTGCTTTGCCGCCTGCCACTTCTAAAATAAATGCACAAGGATTACATTCGTACATCAATCTCAACTTTCCCAGGGGCCGGTCTTTAATGGCGGGATACATAAATATACCACCTTTAATCAGGTTGCGGTGTACATCGCTAACCATACTTCCAATATAGCGTTGAGTATAGGGACCACCATTTGATTTATCCTTTTTCTGGCATACAGTAATATAGTCTTTAACCGCTTCTTCGTACTGAAAAAAGTTACCGTGATTTACTGAATAAATTTTACCTGTAGGGGGACATTTTATATCTGGATGACTAAGGGTAAATTCGCCAATGGAGGGATCGAGTGTAAAACCATTAACGCCTCTTCTTGTTGCATATACTAAAATAGTAGAAGACCCATAAATTACATACCCTGCTGCTATCTGTTTAATGCCAGCCTGTAAAAAATCATCAATAGTGGCAGGTTGGCCAATGGGTGATACCCTGCGGAACACACTAAAAATTGTACCAATAGAAACATTCACATCAATATTGGCACTGCCATCCAATGGATCAAAAAGACAAACATATTTACTGTTGTTACTAATTTCATCATCAAATATTACTACATCGTCCAGCTCTTCGCTACCAATACCTGCGCAACTAATACCATGTCGCAACACACCCATAAACTGATCGTTGGCGTACACATCTAATTTTTTCACTTCTTCACCCTGCACATTTACAGCGCCCACGTCGCCTAAAATATCTACAAGGCCTGCTTTATTAACTTCTACATTTACCCTTTTTGCAGCAAGGCCAATATCCCTTAGTAAGCCAGATAGTTCACCTGTAGCATGGGGGAAATTTCGCATTTGTTGAATAGTGAACTCATCGAGGGTTTGAACCCGGCGATTAATTAAACTCATGGCAGTTGGTTTAAAGGTTGATTTTTTTACAATAGCAATCGCAAGTAGATTTGCGCTTTCAAAAATAGCGAAGAAAGACTTAAGGAGCTAATTTGCTGTTGTTCTAACTAGATAAATAAATATGCATTCAATATGAAAGTTTTTAAGTTCGGTGGGGCTAGTATTAATTCGATTGAGAGGATACACAATGTGGCAACTATTATTCGTAGCTATGAGGGAGAGAAAATATTTATTATAATTTCTGCCATGGGCAAAACTACCAATGCGTTGGAAAAAGTGACAGAAGCTTTTTTTGCAGGTAACAGAGACGAAGCCCTGCAACTGTTTGAAGAAATAAAAAAGGTTCACAATGAATTGGCTTTAAAATTAAATGTGGCAAGAGAAGCAAGTTTGTTGATAAATGATATTTATACAGAAGTAGAATGGCTGCTGCATGATAAACCTGTAAGGGATTTTGATTATTATTATGATCAGATTGTTTGCTGTGGCGAATTACTGAGTACTGCTGTGATAAGCTGTTATTTAAACAGTGTGCAAATAAACAACACCTGGCTGGATGTAAGAGATATTTTAAGAACCGACGATAATTTTAGGGATGCAGGTATTCATTGGACATTTACCCAACTGAAAGTAACGGAAATGGTAGCACCTGTTTTTAATAATACCAATATAATTATAACACAAGGTTTTATTGGTGCTACCGATGAAAATGAAAGCACCACTTTAGGTAGAGAAGGGAGTGATTACAGTGCAGCCATATTTGCCAACATGCTAAATGCGGAAAGCCTAACTATTTGGAAAGATGTGGAAGGTGTAATGAATGCCGACCCCAAAAAATTCAATGATGCCGTTTTTATAAGCCATCTTAGTTTT
>JAYTTM010000244.1:0-7822 GCA_043745055.1 Chitinophagaceae bacterium
CTTGTAATGTTGCAAAAAGCTTCAAAAGACCCACTCTTTATCGCCGACATCAAAGAAGTAAATGATGATTTTGGAGCAATTGAAAAAGACATAGTATGAGTATAGAAAAATCATGAATGTCTGCATTTAGGTGCAACCGGGAAATTAAACTCTACTGTAGAGCCGTAGGCTCGCTTCTGTTTTGTAACAACGAATTTTAATCCGTTGTGCACTAAGAAACTGCTATCTGAGAGCCGTAGGCTCGGCTCATATTGTTGTTTATTTACTACAACTACCAGTTTTATTTAATTGTTACCGCTTTTATTACATGGCCCGAACCTACGGTTCTCATAAGATTATAAGTCACTTAATCAACGGGTTGAAACCCGTTGTTACAATAGTAACCGAGGCTACGCCTCTTAGCTCCTAATTGCGGATAGTGATTTAATACAGTCAATGTTTTACCTATCACCAGTCGTAAACCTGGTAGACAAATTCATCCAAATGAAGCTTTATTACCTTCTAATACTTATGGACTTCAAAATGAATCTAGAATTTTATGTCATCAAATCCGAACACTTGATAAAATCCGGCTCACAAATGAATTTGGTAAAATTGAGAACTTGGAAAAGCAAAAAGAGATTTTAGATTCTTTATGTTTTCAACTTGGTATAGAAAACAGCCTACCTGGCTAACGAATGAAATTCATTTCAGCAACAGTTTTAACCCCAACTAAAAAATCCCCTGCAATGCAAGGGGATTTAATTAAAAAATTTTCTACAACTATTTCTTTTTATTAGTATCTGTCTTTACTGCTGCAGGTGCCGGCACACTGTTATTGATTGGCCCCTGCTGTTCTACCTGCACAGGCCTAGGGTTTTTATACTGCTGTTTAAAAGATTCTATCGCTCTTAAAAACTGGTAGGCTCTTTCAGCATCATCATAAACCATCCGCAATTTGCCAGGAATGTTCGCCATGTATTCATCCCTTTCCTGCTGATAACGCATCTGAGAACTTTTAGCAATTCCCTGTTGTAATTCCAATACAGACATATTGCCCAATGCTGCATAGTAAGCCATTTGCTGTTCCAAATCTTTTTTAACACTCTTTTCCACCTTATCGGCCAAAACAGTATCTCCGGCTTTGTAACTGGCTTCTAAAAACTGCATGGATATATAATCGTGTTGCTGAAAGCGGGAAACACTGCCGTAAGCAAAGTTTTGATCCAGCATGTTCTGATCACATTTATTCAACATCTTTTTTGCCTCTTCTTTACTGCCATGATCTGCCAGGTTACCCGCTGCAGAGGCATACGCCAGGCGGATGCTATTTAAGTGCCGGCGGTTTTCTTCATCAAAATAAACACCTGGTTTATTGGCACCCCCAAACACAAACTTGTTCATCATTTTATCAACGATCCACTCCTTATTCAATTCCGCATTTTCTACCGGCACCAGCCTGTAGGTAAGCCCATCCTGGCGTATGTATTTATCAAATCCAAGACTAATTCTTTCTGAAGTAAAATAAATAGGTCGCTTCCATTTATTGGCCGCAATTATGTTTAAAATTGCAGCATCATTTTTCTGCAATACCGTTTTAGGTATGTCAAATTGCAATTGACTTACTACGCTATCGGTAGCCGAAACAGTACCATTTTTACGAACCAACGCTGCATCAACCGGAACAGTTACTTTTTTAGTTGGGTAGGTGTTAATACCAATGCCATCTCTTGTTTGCTCCATTTTGCCCGGATCATCGCTACCGGCATAGTCTTTCATCATGGTATATAAATCCATCGCCATGGCAGGGTCTGCACCTGGTTTTTGTACAAAATAAACACCATCTCTTTTAGCCCCTTCAATTTGTTCTGCTGTCCAGATAGGATCAATAGGATCACTTTGATTTACTTTATACCTCAACTGGTTAATATACCAATCAATCCCCAGCAAACTACTATTGATTACCCTTATATCTCTTCTAACACCTTCTACTTCCTGAGCATACCAAAGCGGGTAAGTATCATTATCACCAAAAGAAATTACAATAGCATTTGGTGCACAGCTTTCCAGGTAATCTGTAGCAAGGTCACGTGCCAGTGTTTTTTTACTTCTGTCATGATCGTCCCATTCTACATTGGCCATTAATACAGGTACGGCTGCAATACAAAGCGTTGCTGCCAGGTAGTTGGCAATAGTGCCACTCATTAGTTTGGCCAATAATTCTTTTACATACATTACGCCCAAACCAATCCAGATGGCAAAGGCATAGAAAGAACCCACAAATGCATAATCTCTTTCCCTGGGCATATTGCCCGGCATATTCAGGTAAATTACAATGGCAAGTCCGGTAAAGAAAAATAATAAGCCTACAATAGTGCCATCCTGCTGGTCTTTCTTAAACTGAAATATCAGTCCTAAAATACCCAGTATTAAAGGCAATGCAAAAAGGCTGTTATTGGCCTTGTTATGCTTCATACTATCCGGCATAAATTTTTGATCTCCCAGTCGCATTTTGTCTAAAAATGAGATACCGGTTTTCCAGTTACCATCTCTTACATTGCCCAGCGAAACACCTTGTACATCGTTTTGCTTACCGGCAAAATTCCACATAAAATAACGCAGGTACATCCAGCCAATCTGGTATTGAGCAAAGAAATTAATATTATCCCCCAGGCTTGGTTTATCGCTCCATTGCCCTGTTTTAGCATCTTTGGTAATGCCGGCAAAACTTGCATAATAATCAGCGTGGCCCTGTTCGTTACCAGCATCAAACATGCGGGGGAAAACATGTACATCTTCCGGACGATAAGTTACATCCTGCTTACGGCCTTTCTTTTCGTAACCCGTTGCAGTTTTAATATAAGTATCCTCATTGGTATAATCCGGTGTGTATTCATCGCCGGCAACATTACCAGCCGTAAAATCCTGTCCAAACATAATGGGCGTATCACCATATTGCTCCCTGCTTAAATAACCAACCAGGGTAACCGGGTTATCAACATTGTACATGTCAATAGCAGTATCTGCATTGGAACGAATTAGTGTAGTAAGATAAGATGAATAACCAATCAGCATAAATGTGAAACTCCACAAGCCAAGTTTTAAGAAATTCCAGTTGTTTTTATTGGCCATCTTCAATCCAAAATAGATAAGCACAGCCACCAATACAAAGAAAAAAGCAAAGCCGCTAAAGAAAGGCAGACCAAAATCATTTACAAAAAGTATATCAAATGCACCGGCACCTTTAATGGTATATTGAATTACAAATTTTTGCACAATACCCGTGATAGCACATCCAATTAAAAAAGCAAAAAAAGAACCCCATGCTGTAACCTTGTAGCGCTTAAAGTAATAGATCATTACCATGGCCGGTATGGTCAACAAGTTTAGCAAATGCACACCTATAGAAAGACCTATCAGGTAAAATATTAAAATAATCCACCTGTCTGCACCGGTAAAGTGCCCGTTAATACCGGCTTTTTGTTCCTCTGTTACTGCATCTTCCCATTTCAACATAGCCCAAAAAACAATGGCAGTAAAAAAAGAAGACATAGCATATACTTCTCCTTCAACAGCGCTGTACCAGAAAGAATCAGAAAAACAATACGCCAAAGCACCCACAACACCTGCAGCCATAATGCCGAAAGTTTGTTCGCTGGTTAAAACCGCATTTGTTTTTAAGGCAATCCTTTTAGCAAAGTGGGTAATACTCCAAAATAAAAATAAAATAGTAAAACCACTGCTCAATGCACTCATCAGGTTTACGCCTGTAGCTGCATGTTTAGGGTCAAACGGAATCATAAATAAACGGCCAATCAGTACAAAAAGTGGGGCTCCCGGTGGATGCGGAATTTGTAATTTATAAGCGCTTGATGCAAACTCGCCACAATCCCAAAGACTGCCAGTAGCTTCCATCGTCATTATATACACAGTGCATGCAATAATGCAAACAATCCATCCGGTAATGTTGTTGATCCGTTTATAATTCATATAGTGAAAGGTTATTAAGGCAGCAAATATAATTAGTTTGTGCTTTGCAGCTTATAGTTTGTAGTTATTTAGCATTTTTTTGAATCAGCCATTTGCAGATGTTGGTTTTTTTCTGGCCCAGAATATTAAAAAAAGAAGTACAAAAATGTTGCTTTGGGGCGTTCGGCTTATGTAAATAGATAAGCTTTGGTTGCGGCTATCCGCTGCTACTCCGCCACAAAAAGCTAAGCACAAGCCTTCAGCGGGGTATCCGCTACTATCCGCCAGCCTTTCAGCAATATAACTTTTTTCAGCTTTTATTAAGCAGTCACAAAAGGCTATCATTACATAGGATTAGGCATTTAGTTCGTATTAAAAGTCTCTGTATGGCCTCGAATAAAAAGTGCTAGAAATTTTCTACATAAGCCTTTAAGAAATCAAGGCTGTTTGAGCCGGTATAAACTATAAATTATAGAACGCTGGCGGCGAGTTCCTTGATTTCAGGCTTGTGTAGAAAATTTCAGCCTTTTTATTCGTAGCCTTGATTTTTTTTGTTTCTTTTTTTTATCAAGAAAAAAAAGAAAATGAGGTTCAACAAAAAATAGTAAAAGATTTGCGAACTAACCGCCTAATCCTATCATTACAAACGCCTCTAAAAAAACTTAGATTTGTTTTTCAAAATTCAATGTAATTACTTTGTAGCTACATAAAATAAGCAATATGGAAATTTCAGTAATAACAATTGGAAACTCAAAAGGGATCAGATTAACAAAAACTTTGATTGAAAAGTACAATATTAAAGATACGGTTGAACTCACACTGGAGAAAGGATACATCATCCTTAAACCCAAAAGCACTCCCAGAAAAGGTTGGGAAAAAGCTTTTAAAAAAATGCACGAAAATGGGGATGACGAATTGTTGATACCTGATATTTTTAATGACGAAAACTTTGAAGAATGGAGTTAAAGCAATACCAGGTTGTTTTGGTAAACCTCGATCCCACAATGGGAAGTGAAATGAAAAAGACAAGACCTTGTGTTATTATTTCACCTGATGAAATGAACAAATATTTACAGACTGTTGTGATTGCACCAATGACAAGTAGTTCTAATCCTTATCCTACAAGAGTAGAAGTAAAGCATGGCTCAACAAAAGGATGGATTGTTCTTGATCAGATACGTACTGTTGACAGAAATAGAATTATAAAAATCTTTGATAATTTAAGTGTAAAAGAAGCTATTAAGGTAAAATCAATTATAAAAGAAACATATGTTGATTAAGCAAAACAGCATTCTAAAGAAGTAAGATAATATTTAGCTGGGTTTAGTATAACGATCTTAACACATTTCTTCAAAACCCAAATTCTTTTATACATTTACAACATAGATCGCTTCAAGGATTTGTTTTTTTCTAATGCAGGGCCAACTCCACTTAGCTATTGAAATACAGTATCTCTTTATTTTCAATTTTTAAAACCCCGGATTGCAGCATGTCACCAGAAAAAGAATACAAAAAAGTAACCACCAACACAATTCAGAAAATGAAATTGGCCGGAGAAAAAATCTCTATGATTACGGCCTATGATTTTTCTTTTGCCACCTTATTTGATGCAGCCGGCATCGACATTATATTGGTAGGCGATAGTGCAAGTAATGTAATGGCAGGTCATGCCACCACGCTTCCCATCACCCTCGATCAAATGATTTACCATGCACAAAGTGTGGTAAGGGCAAGAGAAAGATCCCTTATTGTAGTAGATATACCCTTCGGCTATTATCAATCCAATTCTGAAATTGCGCTGGCATCTGCCATCAAAATAATGAAGGAAAGCGGCGGCCACACTGTAAAGCTGGAAGGTGGCGAAGAAGTAATTGACTCTGTAAAAAAGATAGTAAGTGCCGGCATACCCGTAATGGGGCACCTGGGACTTACCCCTCAAAGCATCAATAAATTTGGCACTTATGTGGTAAGAGCCACCGACGAAATTGAGGCAAATAAATTACGGAAAGATGCCTTGCTATTGCAGGAGGCAGGTTGCTTTGCCATCGTACTGGAAAAAATTCCTGCTGAGCTGGCCAAAGAAGTGTCTGAAAGTTTAACCATCCCCACCATTGGCATTGGCGCAGGTGGCGATTGCGACGGACAGGTACTGGTAATGCACGATATGCTGGGCATCAACACAGAATTTAAACCAAGATTTCTACGGAGGTATTTAAATTTAGATGAACAGATAACAGGCGCTATCAAGCAATACATTAGCGATGTAAAAAGCAGGGACTTTCCTAATGCACAGGAGTCTTATTAGCCCCCTGTGTACCAATGGGGGAACTTAGATTCCAGCTGAATTTGTAAATCAAACTTTTTTAATTTCTGAGATGGTTGATTTTTTAATAGAATTAGTTTGACTAAACACATTGAATACCTGTCTTATTATTTAGATTGGTATCATAAAAAATGGCCATCCAAATGGCAGGCCATTCGGACGTTAAGAAAATTAAAATCAAAGGATTTAAAACATCAATCCGCTAGCTCCGTATTTAGCCGGCATTTTAATTTTTCGTCTTTTTATGCAGTCCCGTCCTACTGGCATCAGCAAGCAGTACTTGATATTTTTTGTTACTTTTTGCACCAACCTGTCCCGAAAAATTGAGAGTAAAAAAGTAAATAGAAAGCAATCCAATACAGATAAGGCATTGCAATCAAAACAATTAAATCTGTAGAACAATGTATCGTTTTGCAACGATTATAGTATTTGCCAATTGAAAAAATAACCGATGAATTTAGAAAACAATAAAAAGGAAGACGGACTAAAACTTGCCTGGAGCCAGGTAAGACAGCGCCTCGAAGTGATTTATGAAGGCGGCGGAAAAAAGTCCATCGAAAAACAACGGGAAAGAAATAAACTTACAGCAAGAGAAAGGATTGTGTACCTCTGCGATAAGGCAAAGCCTTTTGTAGAAATCGGTGCTTTTGCAGGTTATGAAATGTATCCTGAACAAGGTGGTTGCCCCGCAGGAGGCACAGTAAGCGGCATTGGTTACATCAATGGCAGACAATGCGTAATCATAGCCAATGACCAAACCGTAAAAGCGGGTGCATGGTTTCCCATTACCGGGAAAAAGAATTTGCGGATGCAGGAAATTGCGATGGAGAATAATTTACCGGTTATTTACCTGGTGGATAGTGCCGGTGTTTACCTGCCTATGCAGGATGAAATTTTTCCAGATAAAGAACATTTTGGTCGCATCTTCCGCAACAATGCCAGGATGAGCGCCATGGGTATTACGCAGATTGCTGCAGTTATGGGCCCCTGTGTTGCAGGCGGTGCCTACCTCCCCATTATGAGCGACGAAACATTGATGGTGGAAGGCAATGGTTCTATTTATTTAGCAGGTCCCTATTTGGTTAAAGCCGCCATTGGCGAAGATGTTGACAGTGAAACATTGGGTGGCGCATCTACCCACACTGCCATCAGCGGCATTGCCGATTATAAGTTTGAAACAGAGCAAGCTTGTCTTGACCACATAAAAAAAATCGTCAGTAAACTGGGTAAAGCACCCGATGCAGGTTTCGACAGAATAGCAGCCGTTGAACCTGCAAAGGCGGGCAATGACATTTACAGCATTCTCGCCGAAGGCAATGCAAAGCCATACAACATGGTGGATATTATAGAGTGTATTACCGATGCCAATAGCTTCGATCAATTTAAAGAAGATTATGGTAAAACCATCCTTTGTGGCTATGCAAGAATTGATGGCTGGGCTGTAGGCATTGTTGCCAACCAGCGCCTGATTGTGAAAAATAAAAAAGGCGAGATGCAGCTAGGCGGAGTCATCTACAATGATAGTGCAGATAAGGCAGCCAGGTTTATTAT
>JAYTTM010000245.1:0-7810 GCA_043745055.1 Chitinophagaceae bacterium
CCAATCCTGCATTTCGTCTTCCACAATAATATATATTTGTTTTAAAAAATTGATAAAAGCATGAGTGAAACCAATTATACCATTCCTGTAAAATTTCGGAAAATGGAAAACCTGCACATTGTTTTCTGGTTATTTAAAGATGTAAGCTGGTGCATGGTATGGCGGCCATTAGGTATTGCAATGATTTTTCCTACCTTAATTATCTCCATAATAATAGCCCTGAGAACGAGGCAATATATGAGTGAAGTATGTCACAATCTTTCCATTGTTTTTTGGATAGCTGCCAACTCCTACTGGATGATGAGCGAATTTTTCGAATTTGACAGCATTGTTATAGTGGGCTCTTTTACTTACAAGCATATTGCCATTATACCTTTTGTTATTGGCCTTTTAATTCTTGGCTACTATTACGTATGGTGGAGGCCCCATAATCCGGATGTTGTTGAAACAATGTAAAAGTAATGAGGTATTTTTTTATAAATTAAATTTAAAAACCGGATATCGGTTTATAAAAAGTACCCGGTGCTTAGATAAAATTTCCATTTCAATACGCTGATAATTGATTGAGTTAAACTTTAATTCTTTAAACTATTTACCCAACTGTTTTGTAATAATTGGCATCAGTTGTACATTACCATCCGGTACAAAATATATTTTTGAAAATATTCCACCATCAACACAGGTACTAACATATTAGCAAGTCCTATTGAATACCTCAAAGGGGTAGGACCATTAAAGGCAGAATTGCTGAAAAAAGAACTCAGCATTTTTAGCTTTAAAGATATGCTGGAGTATTACCCACTCCGCCATCTTGATAAAACCAAAATTGAAAGCATTGCCAACCTTAATTATAATACAGAATACACACAGGTAGCCGGCAAACTTACCCATCATGAAATTATTGGTGAAAAAAGATCCAGAAGACTGGTAGCCTATCTCCATGATGGTACAGGCGAAATAGAACTTACCTGGTTTCAGGGCATTGGCTGGATAGAAAAAACACTCAACATTGGGCAACGATACCTGGTATTTGGAAAGCTTGGCTTTTTTAATAACCAGGCACAAATAGTACACCCGGAGATAGAGATTTTTACACCAGAAAAAGCTGGCGGTAAAAACTTTTTGGATCCTATTTATCCAAGTACAGAAAAATTAAAGGCAAGGGGAATTACCGGCAGGGCTATCGGTAAATTAACTTATGCGCTATTACAACAATTATCGCCCAACAATTTTCCGGAAAACATGCCGGAAAATATCATTAAGCAATACCGCTTTATTTCCCGTTGGGAGGCTATTTGCCATATCCATTTTCCTGCATCGGAGGATATGTACACCCATGCAGTTAGAAGATTAAAATTTGAAGAACTCTTTTTTGCACAGATACGTCTTGGTATCATTCGTGGCGCCAGGCACCGCTTTAGCAAGGGCTGGACGTTTGATAAAGTTGGTAACCTGTTCAATACTTTTTACGATAAACATCTTCCCTTTTCTTTAACGAATGCCCAAAAAAGGGTTTTAAAAGAAATAAGAAATGATATTGGCAGTGGCAGGCAAATGAACCGTTTGCTACAGGGAGATGTGGGTAGTGGCAAAACCATTGTTGCCTTGCTTTGCATGCTGATTGCAGCAGGAAATACCAGACTGGATGATGGACAGGCTTTTCAAAGTGTGTTAATGGCGCCAACAGAAATTTTAGCACAGCAGCATTTTATCAGCATCTCGAACCTGGTAAAAGATTTACCCGTCAATGTAAAAATTCTTACCGGCTCATCCAAAACAAAAGAACGCAAACAAATACTGGCCGCTTGTGCAGATGGCAGTCTGCATATTTTAATTGGAACACATGCTGTGATTGAAGAAAAGGTACAGTTTTTAAATTTGGGATTTGCCGTGGTGGATGAGCAGCATAAATTTGGGGTAGCGCAACGGTCGCAGTTGTGGAAAAAAAACAGTTTGCCACCACATATTTTAGTAATGACAGCAACACCTATTCCACGAACGCTGGCACTTACAGCTTACGGCGACCTTGATTACAGTGTGATTGACGAACTACCTCCCGGAAGGCAACCAATTATAACCCTGCACCGATATGAAAATAAACGGCCGCAGGTGATGGATTTTATAAAAGCTGAAATTATCAAAGGCCGGCAAGCTTACATTGTTTATCCTTTAATAGAAGAGTCTTCTAAAATGGATTATGAAAACCTGATGAAAGGCTATGAAGAAGTGCAGTCATTTTTTCCGGAGCCTAAATACTGGATCAGCATGGTGCATGGCAGGCAGACAGCAGCTATAAAACAAACCAATATGAACCGCTTTGTAACAGGCGATACACAAATAATGGTAAGCACTACCGTAATTGAAGTTGGCGTAAACGTGCCCAATGCATCGGTGATGGTAATAGAAAGTGCAGAAAAATTCGGTCTATCTCAATTGCACCAACTAAGGGGCAGGGTGGGAAGGGGCTGCGAAAAAAGCTTTTGTATTTTGCTTACCGGAAGCAAGGTATCGCTGGATGCCAAAGAAAGATTAAAGATATTGTGCGCCACCAACGATGGCTTTAAAGTAGCCGAAAAAGATTTGGAGATACGTGGCCCGGGAGAAATTGAAGGCACCCGCCAAAGTGGTAATTTAAACTTTAAACTGGCCAATATTATCCAGGATAGAGTTATGCTTGAAGTAGCAAAAACAGTAGCCGTTGAAATACTTGAACAAGATCCAGATTTAAAAATGGCAGCAAATTTGCCGGTAACAAATTTTCTGCAACAACAAATGGGAAAAACGACATGGAGTAAAATATCGTAGATGATATTGTTGAACCATTAACAAAAAAATGACTTAACAAATAGTTATAATCAATTTTTTTTGATTTTTTATTACGTAAATTGTTTAAAATATATTTCTTGAAAATTGCCACTGTAATATTCCCGAAAATTATCCTGCTCACCTTACTGCTTATTGCAGTGCAATCATCATTTGCGCAATTGCAATTTATAGAAAATAAAGGCCAATGGAATAAAGAAGTAAATTACAAATGCGATATTCAAAATGGTTCCATTTTTTTGCAACGCACAGGTTTTATGATTTTGCAGCAAAATGCAAAAGATATGGAAGCACTTACCGAACAAATGCATGGGAACAATAATGCCAGCGCAGCAATCAATATTAAAAGCCGCACACAACCTGGCAACACTAACAATAAGCCCATTACCATTCATTCACATGCCTACAAGGTGAACTTTGTAAAAGCTTCCGGTAATGTAGAACTCCATCCTGACAAGGCTTTACCTACATACAATAATTATTTTATTGGCAATGATTCAAGTAAATGGAAAGGCTTTTGTAAAATTTACCAGGGTGTTACTTATAAAAACATCTATCCCAATATTGATGTTCGCTATTACACAGATCAGGGTACATTAAAATACGATTTAATTGTAAACCCCGGCGGCAATATTAATGACATTGCTTTGCAATTTGAAGGTGTAGATAAGTTAAGTATAAAAAACAAGGAGCTGATAATTGGTACTTCTTTAGGTGATATGAAAGAGCTTTATCCATATACTTACCAGGTAGCAGATAAAGGACGGCAAACGCTGGATTGCAAATATGTGGTTGAAAAAAACATTGTGCGGTTTAAAGTAAAAGACTATGATAAAAATGCAACCATAGTAATTGATCCTACACTCATTTTTTGTTCGTTTGTTGGCAGCACCGAGGATAACTGGGGATATACTGCCACGCCCGGCCCGGATGGTAGTTTTTTTGCTGGGGGCATTTCTTTTAAGGGTGGTTATCCTGTATCGCCGGGTGCTTATGACGAATCGTACAATGATGGTGTTAATGAAGATGGTAATGGTGGTTATGATATAGGTATCATTAAATTATCGGCAGATGGTACTACCAGATTATATGCAACCTACCTGGGCGGCAGTGGCAACGAACAGCCACATAGCATGATAACCGATGCACAAGGCAACCTTATTGTTGCAGGCAGGTCCAATTCACCTAACTATCCAAAACTAACTCCACTAATTGGCCCTGGTGGCAAATACGATATAATAATTACAAAATTAAATGCAACTGGCAGTGCCTTGCTGGGCTCTGTTGTAATTGGAGGTACGGACGATGACGGAGTTAATATTAAACCCAAATTTATTAATGTACCCAACCAGCCACAAGGCGCATTTGACACACGGCGTAATTATGGCGATGATGCAAGAAGTGAAGTAATATTAGGGCCAAATAACATTGTTTATCTTGCGTCATGCACACAATCAATAGACTTTCCAAATAGAAATTCTCCCATACAAACAACCTTTGGGGGTGGCCCAACCACGCTACAACAAGATGGAGTTATTCTCAATTTTAATAGCAATTTAAGCAGTGTACTTTTTAGCACCTACTTTGGTGGCAGTGGCAACGATGCCTGCTTTGTATTATCCATTAATCCGCTTACAGGTAATTTGTATGTGGGCGGCAGTACCACCAGTCCTGATATACCAGGAAATAAAACCGGAGTGATGAGTCCAACTTTCCAGGGTGGTGTGGTTGATGGTTTCGTAACAGAAATTACCCCCAATGGAAGTGCCATTATTAAAACAACTTACATTGGCACCAACAATATTGATCGTACCAAAGATGGAAATGATATGGTCTATGGCCTTAAAACCGATCGGTTTGGATTTCCTTATATAATGGGAACCACAACTGGTAACTGGCAGGCCTTTAATGCACCTTATAATAATCCCGGAGGCAAGCAATTTATCGGGAAACTTAAACAAGATCTATCAGGCTATGTTTACACTACCATGTTTGGTAATAATTCTGATATACCCAATATTTCGCCAACAGCCTTTCTTGTAGACAGATGCCAGAATGTGTATGTTTCCGGATGGGGCGGTGTTTTTAATAATAACAGGGGCTATCCCTGCGCCGGTACCGGAGGTTTAGAGTTTTTAATAACAGCCGGAGCAATTAAAACAACTACAGATAGAGCAGATTTCTTTTTTTTCGTATTGGAAAAAAATGCAACCACCCAGTTGTACGGTACATTTTTCGGACAAAACAATGGCTTTGATGACCATGTAGATGGCGGTACCAGCCGCTTTGATGAAAATGGTATTATCTACGAAGCCATATGCGCCAATTGCAACAGTAATACACCCAACATTTTTTTCCCTACAACACCGGGGGTATGGGCACCCACTAATTTATCTGTTGGCTGCTCCGAAGCGATGGTAAAAATTGAGATGAATTTTGGAGGGGTGGGTGCCAGCGTAAAAGCTACCATTAATGGAGTGTTCGATACCATTGGCTGTGTGCCACTTACAGTAAAGTTTACCGATACACTTGCAAAAGGCAAAAGTTATATCTGGGATTTTGGAGATGGTACAGCAGCTATTAAAACTTTTGCTCCTGTCAATTCAATATCTCACCAATATAATACTGTTGGCCGTTTTAGATTAATGCTGGTATCTATCGACTCTACCACCTGCAATATTTCAGATACAGCTTACACTACCATTAAAGTTGGAAACAATAATGTAGTTCCAAATTTTACAGCAACAAAAACAGGCGGTTGCCAAAGTTTTTCTTTTCTATTTGTAAATACAACTACAGCCGCACTGCCAAACTATACGCCCAACACATTTGTTTGGGATTTTGGTGATGGATCACCAAGAATAAGTGCCGGAATAGAAACAAAATTTCATACCTACCCAGGGCCTGGAACTTACATAGCCCGGTTAATAGTTGATGACACTACTTTTTGCAATTCGCCAGACAGTATAACCAAATCAGTAAGGCTTGCGGTAAATGTAAAAGCACAATTTACCACACCTGCAAAGGGATGCGTTCCTTATACTGCTAAATTTGAAAACACCTCATTAGGTGGTACAGATTTTATATGGGATTTTGGCGATAACAGCCCGCTATCCACTCAACTAAGCCCATCGCATTTATACCCAAATACTGGTAACTATATAATCAGGCTGATTGCAATAGACACATCTACTTGTAACAAACGAGATACTACTTTCTTTACCATCTCTGTATTTTCAATACCTACTGCACTCTTTTCATTTTCGCCTGTGCCGGCTTTAGAAAATACAGCCATTGATTTTTTAAGCCGTAGTATAGGCGCAACCAGTTTTTTCTGGGATTTTGGAGATGGTGCAACTTCTACAAAAGAAAACCCCAGTCATCTTTTTAATGAAACAAAAACGTTTAATGTTTGTTTAATTGCAATTAACGAAGCAGGTTGTACTGATACTATTTGTCAGCCGGTTACGGCAAAAATTGTACCCTTACTGGATGTGCCTAATGCGTTTACGCCTGGAAAGTTTGGAGTAAACGGAATTGTAAAAGTTGCCGGTTACGGCATTGGAAAAATGGACTGGAAAATTTATAACAGGTGGGGGCAGGTGGTTTTTGCAACAGCTGATAGAACCGCAGGTTGGGATGGCACATTTAAGGGTACTTTACAAGCAATGGATGTGTACACCTATACGTTGGACGTAGAATTTACAGATGGCAAAAAAATAAGAAAAACAGGTGATATTACTTTGCTGAGATAATAAATATGTTGATTGGTGTGATTTATTTTTAAGAATTTTTTTAAAAAAGAATTAAAAGACATGATGCTGGGTATTATTAATTTTAGAAGGAGGATGTATAAATAAGATGATAAAAAGAAGAATGATATCAGTTGCCTTAATGTTATTTGCTGTATTATTCAGTAAAGCACAGGATTTGCATTTTTCTCAATTTTTCAATTCGCCACTTTCTACTAACCCTGCCAATACAGGTTTTATTCCGGATGCAGATTATAGAATTGGGGTTCATTTCCGCAACCAATGGTCTTCAATATTGGCAACACCTTACAAAACTTTAAGCCTGTATGGGGATGCGCAGGTATTTCGGGAAAGATTGGATAACGGCTGGTTAGGCCTGGGCGGCCTGATACTTGCTGATGAAGCAGGAAGTGGCGGCCTTCGCTCTACAAAAATATATGGATCTGTTGCCTATCATCAAATGCTGGGAAGCAGCAGTTTACTTTCCGCAGGATTTAATGTAGGGTGGGCAAATAAAAGAATTGATCAATCCAAATTAAAATTCCCTGATCAGTTTGATGGAAAATTTTTTGATGGAAATTTAGGTACTTCAGTAACATTAACCAATAACAACATAAGCTATTTCGATATGCAGGCAGGATTGAATTATGCTTACTTCCCGCAAGAAAATATTTACATCAATGCCGGCTATTCTATTCACCACATTAACCGACCAACCGAAACATTTTTCGATCAGGCATTGGATAGCAACAGAATCCCAATGCGGCATATTGCTTTTTTAAATGCTTCGCTAAAAATAAATGACAGGGTTATTTTAAACCCCAATGCTTATTATACTTACCAGGCTAAAGCCAGTTCATTTATGCTAGGTTTAACAGCCAATTATAACTTATCCGGCGCCGGCGAAAAACAATTAATTGCAGGTGTTTATTATCGGTACAATGATGCTGCCATTGCAGTACTTGGGTTTGAACTAAATAATATTCGTTTTACATTTAGTTATGACGCTACTACTTCCGGCTTAAGAAATTTTAATAATGCACAGGGAGCGCAGGAATTTAATTTGATGAAAAGAGGATTTTATAATACAGGTGGCAACACCAACCAGGTGCTTTGCCCAAGGTTTTAAAAGAAATTATAGGATTAGGCACATACTTCGCAAATGAATACTGCTGCGGCCTCGAATTAAAAGTGCTAGAAAATTTTAACAGCATCCGTTAAGAAATCAAGGTTGT
>JAYTTM010000246.1:0-2127 GCA_043745055.1 Chitinophagaceae bacterium
TAGTTTTTAGTGGTGGATGCGGTAAGCCGGTTGCTCCACAATTGCTGCATGTTTAGCGTTAAGTCTTGCATCCTGAATTTTTTCTTTAAAACAGTGTCATATTTTAAAGCATTGTGTATCTGGTAAATCGTTTTACAATACTCTTCTTCAGATAATTTTTTTATTCCTTTTATAATACTAGCTTCTTTTGCATTCCTTGGGTTTTGATATAGAAACAAGGAAGATACCAATGGAAAAACAGCTGTATGTTCTGAAAGTCCAAACAACTGTATATTATTTTTAACATTGTCTAATCCTAATAGATCCAGTAAATACTCCGCATTGGCATTGCTGCTAAACATAATCATACCTCTTGCAATATCAATCAGTTTAATGCTGTCCTGGTGGATATGGTTAATACTACGTTCATACTTGAGCCAGGCAGGGTGTGCTCCACCATCCGTAAAGGGTAGGTAGTATTTGTCAGGATCAGTTAGCGCCACCATGCTATTTTCTTCGATCACATTACCCGCTGCCTGCTTGGCAAATTCTATCGCAATTAATATTTTTACTGTGCTTGCCAGTGGCATCAGTGTATTTTCATTTTGCTTCGCCAGTATGCTATCATTTTGAATTACATAAAGCGATGCCCTGTCTTTATTTTTAAGAATAAACTGAAGAAGAGAATCTGCTTTTGCCTGGCTGTAAATACTGCTTGTTAAAGACAGTAACAACAATATTAAAATAAGAGGAAATAATTTTTGTAGTGTAGGCACAATTTATTATTTGAAAAAACTACCGGCAGTTTTGAGTAATTAAAAAATATTTTTCCACATCATACTTTCAACGGGTTTATTGTGCTGGCCGCTGTATTTGGCATTTTTCTTTTGATTGTATTTTACTTCAATTTCCCCATCTACGGGAAAATATATTAACTGCCCAATGGGCATACCTGCGTAAACTCTTACAGGTTGCTTTACTGAAATCTCCAGTGTCCAGTTGCCGCAGAATCCTACATCACCTTTGCCTGCAGTGGCATGTATGTCAATGCCAAGGCGGCCTGTAGATGATTTACCTTCCAGGAAAGGTACATGGGCATGCGTTTCCGTATATTCATCTGTTACCCCTAAGTAAAATACATGGGGCAATAATAAAATACCCTCTTCAGGAATTTCAAACTGGGTAATTTCATTGTGCTTTTTTGCATCCAGTTCATTGTTTTTATAGGTAGCCAGGTATTTACCCAGGTGCACATCGTAGCTGTTGCTGCCAAGGCATTCTCTGTCGTAGGGTGTTATTTTAATGGTGCCTTTTGCTATTTCTTCTAAAATGCGCTTATCGCTTAAAATCATTTGTATTGTTTGGAGTTTATATTGGTTGCGTTGTGGTTAATAATTGGGGGTTTAATAAATTAGTAGATTTTTGTCTACTTTGCCAGTTACAAATTATCATTTATTCCGGTAACAATTATTCATAAACAGTTAGTCTGTAAAAGTACTTAATCAATCAGCTATATGCCTTTGGTTTATCAACAAAATATCAACCTTGTTACAAAGCTCGGTGTTTGGCATATCGGCGAGCCGGAAAATTTCTTTCTCCAACAAGTGCCGTTGGAGCGTTCCATTACGCATCCCAATAAACGGCTACAACACCTTGCAGGGCGTTATTTGCTGCAGGAGTTGTATCCCGAATTTCCCTACAATCTTATTAAGATAGCAGATACCCGTAAGCCTTTTCTTGAAAATGAATTGTATCATTTTAGTATTTCTCATTGTGGTGCTTATGCTGCTGCAATAGTGAGCACAGGCAACAGGGTAGGGGTAGATGTGGAACTAATGACTACCAAGGTAGTAAAGGTGAAGCATAAGTTTTTATCTGAAAAAGAACAGGCGATAATAGATGCCCTTGCGTTGAATAATTCGATTGAGTTGTATCATCAACTGCTAACAACCGCCTGGAGCATTAAAGAATCCTTATACAAATGGTATGGCGATAATGAAGTTGATTTTATTGAGCATTTGCATATTGAACAAATAAACCTAAACTACAACCAGGGAATTGCTAATTGCCGGTTTCTAAAAGACACAATTATTGAATTGCAGGTTCACTTTTTATGGTTCAACAATAATTGTGTTTCCTGGGTGGTAA
>JAYTTM010000247.1:0-2121 GCA_043745055.1 Chitinophagaceae bacterium
TAACTGCTTTGCGGATTTGTATTTTCATATTTGTTTTTCTGTATTTGTTTTTAAATAATTTTCATTTATTTAACCCTTCAACCCTTCAACAACCTTCAAACATTTTCAACTTCTTATCAACGCTCCTTCCATCCCGGCCCCTTCACAAACCTGCCTGGTTTTGCGCCGGTATGGTTACCGTCTTTTAATACCTGTATACCATTTACAAATACATCCATCATACCTGTAGCAAATTGCTGAGGCTTTTCAAATGTAGCATTGTCAGCTATTTTAGCAGGATCAAAAATTACAATGTCTGCATAGTTGCCAGCCTGTAATTCGCCCCGTTTTTTTATTTTTAATTTATCTGCAGCTAATTTGCTAAGCTTACGAACGGCATCTTGCAAAGTGATTAATTTTTCTTCTCTGCAATATTTACCCAGCACTCTTGCAAAATTTCCATAGGCCCGTGGATGTGGATTTGATTTAAGAAAAACGCCTGCCGGAGAATAGGATCCTTCATCGCTGCCGAAACTTACCCAAGGTAATGCCACTTGTTTTTTTACATTGTTTTCATCCATCAAAAAATAGATGGTACCAACACGGGAGCTGTCCTCAACAATTAAATCCATAGCAGTTTCTTCCGGCGATTTGCCACGGATTACAGCTACTTCAGCCAATGTTTTTCCGGTAAATTTTTTTAGACTGTCTTTGGTAAAGCCTACCAAAATAAGTTTGTCTGCCGAGCCTGCACCATAATATAAATTTTCCCAGTTGCTGGGGTTACTCTTCATGTCTTTAATGGTTTGTTGCCGTATTGATGAGTCCTGCAGCCGCTCCCGCAATTTACCAAAACCGCCATCTTGCAAAGCCGGCGGCATACTGGCTGTAAGGCCTGTACCACCTGCTGTATAAGTGTACATATTTGCGGCAATATCAATTCCTTCTTTTCTTGCTCTTTCAATTCTGTTTATTATACTGTCCATCTTGCCCCAGTTGTCTTTACCTGCTGCTTTAAGGTGATAAATTTCGCCGTGCACTTTTGCTTCTTTCGCTATCTTAATTAATTCTTCAACTGCCTGGTATAAATTATTTCCTTCGCTGCGCATGTGTGAAATATAGCCGCCACCGTACTTTGAAGCCTCTTTGCATAAGGCAATCAATTCTTCGGTTTTTGCAAAAAATGCAGGTGGATAAATTAATGAAGATCCTACACCTAAAGCACCTTCTTCCATTGCCTGCCGCACCAGCATTCTCATTGAATCTAATTGAATTATAGTGGGCGGTTTGTTATCTTCTCCAATGATATTACTGCGAATGGTGGTGGCACCAACGAAAGAAGCCACATTGCAACTCACTCCTTTTTTTTCTAGGTAGGTAAGATATTCGCCCAATGTATTCCAGTCTACTTTGTATTTTATATCACCCTGGCTATTTTGCATAGCGGTTTTCATTTTATTATTTAATGGGCCCATGCTTTCGCCTTCGCCCATTACCTCGAGTGTTACACCTTGTCTTATGTCACTTTCAGATTTTCCATCTTCTATTAATGTTTCATTTGCCCAACTCAGCATGTTGATGAAACCCGGAGCCACGGCTAATCCTGAAGCATCTATTTCATTTTTTCCAACACTTGCAGACAGATTTCCTATCGTTCTGATGGTATCTCCATTAATGCCAATATCTGCTCTAAATGGATTGCCTCCATTTCCATCATAGATCATTCCGTTGCGGATAATAGTATCGTATTCTTCTTTGTTGTGGCAACTGAATAACAGGATGGTTGCAAAGATGGAAAGAGAGATGAACTTCATGGTTAGTGTTTTAGGTAAACTAAAGTTCGGTTAATTGGTTGGATTTTTTGTTGGATCCTTTAATTGATTAATTGATCAATTGTTGAAAGGGATGATTGTTCTGATAAATCTGTCGATTTGTTTGATGAATAAAGAACAAAAAGTAAAAGTGATTTTATCAAAGTTTTTTATTAAAAAACAATTGACAATAAAATCATGTTTACAAAGATGCTTAATTGGAAAAAATGCTTGTTACAAAAAATCTCTTTAAGTATGAAATTAATTCACCATTCACCATTGAACTTTCACCACACTACTCCACCGTTAGGGAAAACGATATCATCCGGGA
>JAYTTM010000248.1:0-2118 GCA_043745055.1 Chitinophagaceae bacterium
TTTTTCCCAGGGATACCAATGCAAATGGGTAGTAGCTACCCAGGAAACCTGTACAACATCCTGTGCAGGTAAAGCTGTAAAATGAATTTCATTTGCCAGGTCATTTTCTCCTTTTGATTGAAGTAGAAATTTTACAACTGCTGAATCGGAGAATTGTTTTGTAATAAATAATTCCTTTCCACGATGTACAATTTTATACACAGCCGCATTATCAGTTACTGAAAGTACAGCACTATCAGTAGTAAATATTGGATGCCAGTTTTTCCATTGATTAAAATTAATAACCTGCTCCGCTACTTTTGATAAAGAGGTACTGTTTATGAGCACAGTTCTTACTACCTGTACCTTTGATGGTATCAGTAATGAAAATAAAGTAACAATGATGAAAAGGCCTGAAACGCCCACCAGAAAAGCTTTTATAAAACGCATATAATTAATTTATTCCCATTTAAACACTTTTACTGCCACAGCATAAACAACCACACCCCATAGTAACATTATACCAATTTCACTTCTTACTTCCCACAAATTTTGCCCTTCAAAAGCAACAGCCCTCATGGCAGTATTTAAATGAGTAAGCGGTAATATTTTAGAAATAGGTTGTAACCAATTTGGAAATGCTTCTATAGAAAAGAAAGTACCGCCTAATAAAAATTGTGGCAAGGTAAGCAGGTTGGCAAATGGTGGAATGGTACTGTCGCTTGTTGCAAGTCCGCTTACAATAAAGCCAAGTCCCATAAATATAATCAAGCCAATAAAACTCAGCACCAGCATTTCGAGTAAGGTTTCAACCCCGTTTATCAATGTAAATTTAAAAAAGAAATGACCAGCTAAAATGATAACAATTGCTGTGATCATTTGAAAAATAACCCTGGCCAAACCTTCGCCCAAAATAATATGTGTGCGACTTATGGGTGTGGCAAAAAAGCGCTTTAACACCAGCGTGTTGCGTAAATTAAAAAACATAAAAGCTACCCCAAATACGCCAGAGCTCAGTAGTGAAAAACCTAATTGACCGGGTAAAATAAAATCAATGGTCCGGTACTCCCTGATTGTTTCAATATCTTTTACATAATCAGATTTATCGATGGCATAAACCGGCCGGTTGGTATATTGTTGATTGCTGATGGAATTTACAATATTATTTAATACAGGCATTAGTTGCGGCCATTTATCGTTGCTGGCGGTAGTACTTTTAATATTGTACTTATAAGGTGGAAACGAATCTGCATTTTTTTGAATGTTAAGTACAGCTGTCAACTTTCCTTTTTTCAAACTCCTCTTTAATTCTTTGTCTGAGTCAAATTGTACAATCTTTATCCTTTTGCTTGTTTTAATGGAATCGTATAGCGCATTTGTAGTATCACAATTTTTATCCAATGCAATTTTGTAAACGGGTGCACCGCCATTTCCTCCTATAAACCCAAAAACAAGGATAAACACAAAGGGGAAAACAAAACTAAAAATAACTGCTGAAGGGCTTCTGAAAATTGACTTTAAACTTGCACGGGTAATGGCCAACATTGCTTTTACCTGACTATATTGCTGCATTTACTTTAAATTTAAAGCGTAAAACTATTGGAAATAATTGAATAAAATTTTGAATTTTGCGACAAGTGTCGTAAATTTATGGTCAAATGACGGATTATGAAAAATAAAGTACTACTTCAAAAAACACCTGTTTACAAAAAACAGGAACAACCCATAATCAAAGTAGAAGAGCCATTAGCTGTTTATAGCAATACTGTAAAGGTTATTCCTTCCATGAAAGATTTTACCTTCAATGAATTTAAAAAAATTGCGGCAAACGCCCCCTTCTCCCAGGCAGAATGGTCAGCCTTAATGCATGTTAGTGAAAGAACCCTGCAGCGTTATGCTAAAAATAATGGAAGCTTTGCACCCATCAATGCAGAAAGAGCTCTACAAATTGATAAAGTTTTAAAAGAAGGTAAAATCACTTTTGGTGATGTTGAAAAATTTTACAGTTGGATAAAGCGTGAGCCCTACATGCTGGAAGGCAATTTGTCATTTAATTCACTCACTACCTATGATGGAATTCAAAAAGTGTTAACTCAATTAGGAAGAATTCAACAGGGATTATTTGCATGATAGTTTACA
>JAYTTM010000249.1:0-2116 GCA_043745055.1 Chitinophagaceae bacterium
CCGGGCAAGACTATGCAGTATGGAGAAACTTTTCTTTCCATCATTAATAACTACTGTGAGGAATATAACCTGCATAGCAATATGGAAAATGTACCAATAAAAAAAGCACGAAAAGTAAGAGGCAGCTCATCTGCCGAAAAGCCTAATACAAAACTGCTGAGTTTTACTTTATACAAAGAAGGAAAAAATATCAGCCAGATTGCAAATGAAAGAGTTTTATCCAGGGCAACCATTGAAGGACATCTTGCACATTATATCAGCACCGGTGAAATTAATGTGAACGATCTGGTAACTGAAGCCAAACAGTTGTTGATAAAGGTTGCCATTGAAAAAAATGGTGCCGAAAGTTTTAAAGCAATTGTGGATGATTGCAAACAACAAGTAAGCTATGGTGAAATCAGTATGGTAGCGGCTTCTTTAAAAAAACCTGCGAACGAATCTTCAAATCAATCATAAAACTCCTTTAATAACCCAAAGTAATTTTCGTTCCAACCATTCACCATTTCTTCGTATACCTCATCAGGAATATTGGTGTGCTGCAATTCAACTGAGCAGCCTTGCTTATGCGGATGCAGTTTAATCGTTACGATAGATTCTTCTTCCTGGTCTCCAAAATACCATTCCTGCACAATCCGCTTGCTTTCTTCAAATGCAATATTTCTGCCAACAATTGTTCCTTCCCACAATGAAAATTCGCTATCAGGTTCGGTGCTCATTTCGGCTTCTGATCCTGTCCATAGTTGTATGGTAGCAGGGTTTGTGAGAGCCAAATAAATTTCTTCTGGATCTGCCGGTATGATGTAATATTTTTTAAAGTCTTTCATTTTCATTTATTTTCTTTCTACAAAACCAGATAAATTTCTTAACGATTTTTATCAAAGCTATTACTATTTTCAATCCATCTTCAACACTCTTAAATAATCCAGCATAGCCTGGTTTAAAACTTCATTCATATTCTCGTTCCAGGGTTCATTAGAAAGTGAAATAATGTGGGCTCCTTTTTCTAAATGGACGGGTACGCTGTTGGTGAATCCGCAGTTGCTTCATTCGCAATTACCACATTGAGGTAACACAATTGTATCGAATTTTTAACCATCATTGTTTAGAGTCCTGATGGAGAAATTCGGTTACTGGGCTTTTATTATTTGATAGAATTTCGGATGCTAAAATTGCTTTTACTACATACTTATTTTGTTGAACTACGCAATCGTTGTACAGGGATTTTTAAGAAAGATATTTGGGGTGTGCTGTACTATTGACATCTGTATAAAAAGTGGATTGAAAAGGAAATAAATTCCCGGTACTACATTTTTAATTATCATAATTGCT
The DNA here is from genome assembly GCA_043745055.1 of Chitinophagaceae bacterium. GTDB lineage: Bacteria > Bacteroidota > Bacteroidia > Chitinophagales > Chitinophagaceae > Ferruginibacter. The sequence goes on from JAYTTM010000249.1 coordinate 1,330, forward strand.
TTTTTGGCAGCTAGATAACAGCCCAAGTTAAAAAAATAAATGTCGTAAAATAAAAAAGGATGCAAAGGGTTAATTCCTGCTTCCTTAATAATCTTTTTCAACTAATACTAACGCCCAAAATCATCTTGTACTCTTACTATATCATCTTCGTCACTCGGGTTTTGGGCTTCAGTATGACGCCATATTTCTGCAACAATCCCCCAACCTTTTTCCAGGCCTATCAGGCGATGCCGCTCACCTTGTTTTAATTGAATGATATCCCCAATTTGTAAGTGCGTTGTGTTTTTTTCTTCATCGGTATCACTGGTAACAACACCGGCAGTGCCACCAATCAATTTCCATATTTCTGCACGGCGATGGTGATATTGCCAACTCAATCTTTTTGCAGGTGCTACTACCAAAATCTTGGGACTAAGTTTCCCTGAAATATTTAATTCATCCTGGGTGAGATGTGGAAAGTAGGTTGCTATAAATTTTTCTGCTTGACTTTCGTCTAATACAAAAAAACCTCCCCATGGACGAGTACTATCTTGCTTATCAATTTTTAATCCTTGCTGGTGCAGGTATTCTGCTACAGTTTCAAATACAAGCTCCTTCGGTGTTTCTGTAGAAAAAATTAATAACATAATCAGATTCGTTTTAAGATAATAAAGCGCTATTTAGTTTTAAATCTATTTTAAAATGGGTTGATTTGATTTATTCATTATTGTGGTGGCCGCTTACCTACCCATATACACCATCAATATCTGCACATCACTTGGGTTTACACCAGAAATTCTGGAAGCCT
>JAYTTM010000250.1:0-2113 GCA_043745055.1 Chitinophagaceae bacterium
AGTAGCAAAACCCCGACGTATAAATGCACATGCACTATCATGGGCCCACTTCAATACTTTTGTAAATTTTTTTTCTTTGGGAACAATGACTCAATCAGCGATACACTTTATACGTACGTTATCACATTCATCTTTCGTTGCCAAGTCACTACACGTCGGGGTTTCGCCACCGGCTGTTTTTATGTTTGTTAAATATTACTGCGAAAAATCCGCCGAAACAGAAACTTCAGCTTTAGTTTCATATCAGCTTCGTTTGTGGACATTCACTGTTTAACTTTTGTTTGTTATCTTTCACTAGCGGTTGGGGGCATACACAGCAATGAATCTCCCATCTGCAGCAATACCCGACCCTTGGACGAAATGTTGAAGCAGTCCACAATTAAAGAGATAATTCGTATTTTTATAAAAAACCACATCACATGAGTTATGCTGAAAAACATTTAGTGGAGACATATTCAGGATTATTTGAAGGATTAAGTTCTTTAAGTAAAATTGAATTGATTGAAAATCTTTCCAAATCTTTGAAGAGAGAGAAGAAAACAAAAGATGAAACTTTCTATAAATCTTTTGGCGCATTTGCATCGGCAAAATCTGCAGAGGAAATTATCAAAGAGTTAAAATCAAGTATAAAATTCAGAAAAAAAGAAATCAAATTTTAATGCAATATCTCCTTGACACAAACATTTGTGTTTTTTTCCTTCGTGGCAAATTTAATTTGGATCTGGCTATAAAAGAGAAAGGACGAGAGAATTGTTTCATCTCCGAAATAACTGTTTTAGAACTTCGTTACGGTGCGGAGAATAGCGATGATCGGGTAAAATCTCATAAAGCAGTAGACGACTTCTTAAATGGGCTTTCAATAATTCCTATGTTTGGATCAATAAGGTTGTACGCTATAGAAAAAGTTCGTCTAAGAAGAATAGGGAAACCAATTCATGACGAATTCGACCTTCTGATCGGAGTTACTGCAATCGACAATAAGCTAACTCTGGTAACAGAAAATTTAAAAGACTTTGAGCGTTTAGACGGAATTAAAATTGAGACTTGGTACAAACGCAAATAACACTGTTGTGCCGTCGGGGTTTTTGCTGTGTAGTTCTCTAATTTCAAAAGCTGTCAGTAGCGAAACCATGACGTATCAATCTCATGCCCTATCCATCATGCACCTGACTCCGTCCGGTGTATCTTCGTTTCTAATGTCTGAAGCAAGCTCTATCTCTTCCATTTAAAAACACTTGAAATAATTTACTAGAAAATATTATTTGTGTCCGAACCTTAGTTCAATATAGTAAGAAGCATGCGACTATAATGATTCCGAGCTATTTTAGTTTAACCTTCTTTTGCCTTCAGGCGCCAGACTCTGTCCAGTGCCTATTAGTTACTAACACTAAATAGAGTTGGTATTTTCATTAACTTTATATTCATAAACTATACATCATGCAATATGGACAAGTATCAATTGATCCTGACGTTATGAGTGGAGCGGCCGTTTTTGCGGGCACACGTGTACCGATTCAAAATCTATTTGATTACATTGAAGGCGGCGAAGACCTTTCCGAGTTTTTAGATGACTTTCCTTCTGTTTCTAAAGAAGCTGCTTTAGCAGTATTGGAAATGGCCAAAAAATCGTTGACCTCGGAAAAAGTATTACATGAAAATTTTGCTTGATGAAAGCTTGGCCCGCAAACTAAAATACGATTTTGGTATTGACCATGAAGTATTAACGATTCGTGATAAAGGTTGGCTTGGGAAGAAGAATGGCGAGTTATTGCGGCTTATGATCGAAAATGGTTTTGAGATATTTGTAACAGTCAACCGCAATCTTCAGTATCAACAAAATCTTGAGCGGCTTTTAATTACAATATTTGTACTCTGTACAATCGATAATCGCAGAGAAACATTACAAAAACTCATACCAAAATTGCTTGACAAATTAACTGAAGGGAATCTCCAAAATGTAATTGAAATTTTCTAGCGATTGACAGCCAGCAATTAACAAAAAGACGCTTTTTTTTGCACAAACACCACTAAACATTTGTTTGCTAACTTTTACTTTTACATCTTTACTCATCAGCGGTTGGGGGCAGACACAGTAATACCCGACCTTTGAGTG
>JAYTTM010000251.1:0-7695 GCA_043745055.1 Chitinophagaceae bacterium
GACAGGTGTTTGATACATCATCCGAACCTTATGAGTATAATCCGGAGGTAGTTATTATATTTCAATCTGCTCATAAACTACTGGCAAAATACAACAAAATGAAGCCAGAAAAACATATAATGTTGTCTGATTCCCGAATGGAATTGGTTGATAATTTATGCAATACTATTAATGCAAAGTTAAAATCAAAAGTCATTTATTATAATTATATTGAGATAAACGATTCATTATTTGGTAATTATAGCAATAAAACAACATCTTCTTATTTATATCAATTACGCAAGCTAAATTATCAATTGATGGTATTTGCTGCAAATCAGTCAAATTTTTATCTCTGCGATATATCAACTTTACAAAATCATTTTGGTAAAACTAATTTTTTTCAACCCTCATTGTATATCAACGCTGATATGGTTTTAAGTATTAAGATTTTGCCTGCAATTGCAGCTTTAGCAACTGATGTAATAGCTGCAATGAATGGTAAATTTAAAAAATATTTAAAACTTAATTAAATACACGGAATTAAAATATATAATACTTGGGTATTGTTAACTGCCTGTTAGGAATTCCTCATTTAAAATTTAAATTTTTTTAAAAGAATCCAATTTTTTATAATAATTGTTTACCCTAAATGCCCGAACCGAAAACTGGGAATTATGGTTTTTACTTCGATAGTATTTGCAATTTTTTTTTACTGGTGGTAGTACTAAATTATTTGATTACGGTAAAATTTCGCTGGATATGGCTTTTGTTATCAAGCCTCTTTTTTTATACTTATAACAATCCCGCTAATATTTTAGCGGTGGGTTTTATTGCGCTTATTACTTTTATTCAGCAAAACAAATTGAAAATGCAGCAGCTCCTAAAATTGCATTTCGTTTTTATTTATTTGCTATCATCTTAAATATTGCCATAATGGTATTTTTTAAATACAGCGACTTTTTTACTTCAACTGCTTTTGATTTAATTAATTTTTCCCGTAGTAAGCTTTTTCAATCAACAGCCCCAATGCGCAATTCTTTTTTGGTAAATGTATATGTACCGCTGGGCATATCTTATATTACTTTTCAGGCAATTGGGTACCTGGTGGAAATAAAAAAAGGAAATCTTGTAGCAGAAAAAAATCTGGGACATTTTTCAACATTCCTGCTTTTTTTTCCAAAAATAGTAGCCGGGCCAGTATAAAGGGCATACAATTTTTTGCCACAAATTAAAAAGCAAAATGCTTTCATTTATGAAAACATTAGCACTGGTTTAAAGCTTATTTTATGGGGCTTTTTAAAAAATTAATTGTAGCAGACAGGTTATCGATTTATGTAAGTGCTGTATTGGGTAATACCGAACATCATTCAGGAATAAGTTTAACTATTGCTGTTATCTTTTATGTATTTCAAATGTATGCTGACTTTTCGGGATATACAGATATGGCACTTGGCTTTGAAAAAATGCTGGGTTACGATTTGATACAAAATTTCAACAGGCCCTTTTATGCTAAATCTGTTACTGAATTTTGGCGCAAATGGCATATTTCTTTATCTATCTGGTTTGCAGATTATTTTTACAATCCCATTGCTATTGCAAAAAGAGATTGAGGCAATTGGAGTGTGGTTTACGCTTTTTTTACTACGTTTATTGTATTGGGCTTTTGGCATGGCGCCAACTGGACTTTTATTGTATTTGGAGCCTTACAAGGGTTGATACTAACCATCGAATTTTTTACCAGGAAAGCCCCGAAAAATATTCGCAAAAAAATACCAGATTTGCTAAACGGTATTGCCGGTATTGTTTTTACCATTGGCTATTTTACACTTTCACTTATATTTTTTAGGGCGGTAAGCTTAAAGGAAGCTTTTACAATTATAAAAAGAATCTTCACTGCCAAAGGTTCTGTTTACCTGGGAAATCCTTCCATCATAATGTTTTCTATATTGGGTATTGGTTTTATGATGTTGGTTGAATTTAAAAAGGAGTTTTTCAATGATTTATTTACTTTATCCAATAATAAATATTGGTTGGTGCGCAATTGCTATTACTGTTTGCTTTTGATAATTATTTTAATAGCTGGTGTTTTTGATGGTGGCGAATTTATATATTTTCAATTTTGATAAAGAAACGAAATGACTCAATCGTTAAAAAAGATATCGCAAAAAAATGGCTATCTATACTTATTTGTAAAGCTGGCTGCATTTTTATTGCTGGCCTTCTTTTTCGATTTTCTTATTGGGGGAGTATTTCAATAAATTTTATTTTAGACAAACTTCTGGCTGGGAATACAGAACCAAATATTCTATTGAAGATACCAAAGCTGATATTTTGATTTGGGGGGCTTTAAGGGCGCAGCAACAGTATAATCCACTGTATTTTGAAGAACGAATGCATCAAACCTGTTACAATGTTGGCAGGGATGGTGAACCTATATTTTATTATTATGCCGTTTTAAAAGGAATATTAAGTAGGCATCTTCCTAAAATAATCATATTAGATATAGAGAATGGGGTGTTTAGAGAAAGCAAAAGTAGTTACGATAGAATTTCAATATTGTTACCCTTTTATAAAAGTCATCCGGAGATGCGTTCAATAATTGAATTACGAAGTCCATATGAAAAATTTAAACTTCAATCCAGCATATATCCCTATAATTCTATGCTATTGAAAATTGTAAAAGGCAATATAGAATTGGAGAGGAAGCAAAAAGAAGATATTAATGGATATTTGCCATTATTAAGATCACTTAATGAATCCGCAAGAACGGTTGATTTATCTAACCCATATAATCTGGATAGTAATAAACTGAATTGCTACAAGGCCTTTATAAATGATTGTATTAAGGCAAACATAAAGCTATACATAGTCAATTCGCCTTATTATTTCAATTCAATTGCAAAAGATACATCTATGGAAATTGCAAAATACATTGCTTACAAAACCCCAATCAGATTTATAGATTTTTCGAAAAACAATTTTTTTCTTAAAAGCCCCCATTTATTTGATGATACGGTTCATGTAAACCTGGCCGGGTCTAAAATATTCACTAACAAGGTGATTGATTCCATAATATCTCATCAATAGCAAATTGATTTAGATTTGTTAATAATTCTCAACAATAGGGCCTGTAAAATATTATTAGTATAAGCTATTTAAAAATTTAAAATAGATGCTTTTTAACTCATTTCATTTTCTTTTCTTTTTTATAATTGTTACTACAGTTTATTTTTTACTTCCATATAATAAAAGATGGCTGTTGTTGTTAGCAAGCAGTTGTTATTTTTACATGGCCTTTGTGCCCATATACATCTTGATTTTAGGGTTTACGATTGTGGTTGATTACATTGCCGGCATTTTTATAGAAAAATCTTCAGGAAAAAGACGAAGACTTTACCTCATCATTAGCCTGGTAGCCAATATTGGGATTTTAGGTGTTTTTAAATATTACAATTTTATCAACGCAAACTTTTCCTTTTTGCTACATGGCTTTGGTCTTAGTAATCCAATGCCTTATTTGTCTATCCTTTTACCAATCGGCCTCTCATTCCATACTTTTCAGGCAATGAGTTACACAATAGAAGTGTACCGTGGAAAACTACCGGCAGAAAGACATTTTGGAATATATGCCCTCTATGTAATGTTTTACCCGCAATTAGTTGCCGGGCCAATTGAAAGACCGCAAAACCTGTTGCACCAATTCAGAGAAAAACATCCCTTTGATAGTGACAGGGTTTTTGAAGGACTTAAAATAATGATATGGGGATTATTTAAAAAATTAGTTGTTGCAGATAGATTGGGAATTTATGTAAACGGCGCCTATAATTCTTTAGACAAGCAAGATGGAATGACACTAATAATGGCAACCATCTTTTTTTCATTTCAGATATATTGCGATTTTTCAGGTTATTCCGACATGGCAATTGGCGCTGCAAAAGTTATGGGGTTCGATTTAATGACAAATTTTAAAAGACCATTATTTGCAAAAAGCACGGGCGAATTCTGGAAGCGCTGGCATATATCTTTATCAACCTGGTTTAAAGATTATTTATACTTTCCTATGGGAGGCAACAGAGGCTCTGTTTCCAGAACATATTTTAATTTAATGATTGTTTTTATTATAAGTGGTTTATGGCATGGAGCCAACTGGACTTATATTATCTGGGGTGGTATAAATGGATTTTACCTGGTATTTGCCATTATTACAAAAAAATACAGGGAAAAGGTGGGTGTATTAATTGGGTTGAATAAGTTTCCCCGCTTTAATATCTTTGTTCAAATTGTAATTACATTCACTTTAATCAGCTTGTCAAGAGTGTTTTTTAGAGCAACATCCGTAGAAGAAGCAGTCTTTGTTTTTAAGAAAATGCTAACCTTTAAAGGGTCAATTTTTAATGACGGAATAGCTATTGTTGTTTATTGCTTTTCAGCCATTTTTATGTTATTGACGGTAGAGTTTAAAAGGGAATTTTACCCTGATAGTTTATCTCTTTCACATAATAAAAACTTTTGGGTTCGGGTTTCTTATTATGGCATATTGGTAATCTTCATCGTTTTAGTGGGTGTGTTTGATGGTGGTCAATTTATTTATTTTCAATTTTAAGTCATGATTAAATCAGTTAATACCAACACACTAAAATCCTTCTTTTTAAAGTTATTGGTATTTATTACAATTGTTTTTATTACAGATAGGTTATTAGGTGCTATGCTTAAAAAAATTTATTTTATGCAAGAAGCCGGCTATGATTATCTCACTACTTACGCCATTGAAAAAACATCAGCAGAAATGTTGATATTTGGCTCTTCCAGGGCTGCAAATATTTTTAATACAGGGATTTTTGAAACCCAAATGGGATTATCCTGTTTTAATGCAGGCAGATATGGCGAGCCGGTTTTTTATCATTATGCAGTTTTAAAAAGTGTTTTAAAAAGATATAAACCTAAAATGATACTATTAAGTTTCGACGCCGGAAATTTTAGTATCAATCAGGATTCTTACGACCGTATGGCTGTGTTGCTACCCTATTACAATGAACATCCCGAAATACGTGAGATAGTTGCTTTAAAAGGGCCTTTTGAAAAAATAAAACTGCTTTCCAGCATTTACCCTTACAATTCCCTGCTATTGCCTATCATTTCTGGTAATATAGAAAGTAGTAAAATAAAATATTCAAATTTGAAAGGCTATATCCCTAATAAGAAAATATTTACCGGGAAATTGCAAACAATAGATTACTCAAAAGAAACAGCGTTGGATAGTATCAAAATAGCTACATTTAAAGCATTCATACAAGATTGTAAAAATGCAAAAATACCTTTATACATCATCTGTCCCCCTTACTTGATTAACTCAATTGGAACCGATGCTTCCATCATCGAAGCAAAAAAAATTGCAGCAAAAAATCAAATTAGCTTTCTTGACTATTCAAAAGATACTTTTTTCTCAAATAGACCCCGGTTATTTGAGGATTTCAGGCATCTTAACGAAACCGGGGTTGATTTTTTTTGCAATATGATAATTAAAATAATTGATCAATAATACCAGCAATTAAAAATAAAAGCAATCTGATTGATGAAATTTCACCATGGTGGCATTGCCTGAAGCAATATAAAAGAAGAAATAAATAGGTATTGTGGATGATATATTGCACATATTTCGTCTTTTGCATCAAGAGTGGTTCGTAACTGCTAAAAGCCTTCCTTATTTTCTATCTTCTTTTGTTTTCAATTGATGGATGTAACAATTCCTGCCTTATCTTATTCGGTTACAATTGCGTAATGCTTATGGATGCCTAAATACCTTGTTATTAGCTGTCCTATTCGTTCCCATACTTCTGCTTGTTTTTTAACCCTCTTTTTTTACAAATGCTTTGTTTTATATGCAACTGCCATAAAAAAAACTTTAACTCAGATATTTGTTTATTTTATCTGGCGTACAATAACCGCATTGGCAAAATTGTAAAAATAAATTCTTCAATAGACGTTGACTATGGGTACTCTGTTGGTCTTTTGTTTCAGTTGCCAAAGGTGATGTTTGCGGCATCGGCGGGTAATAATTTATCCACTTCAGCAACCTGTTTTTTCCATTTGTTGTATTGCCGGTAGTAATATTTTTTCATTGATAGCATTGATTTGTTTGAGTCCCAATCGCTTACGGAACTCTACAATTATTCAGTGGTCTAAAGGCTATTCATCACTAAAACTGCTATAGCCGTAAAAGTACTGCATGTAAATATTTTCCTGTAATTGCAATACTGTATCCCGATCACTTAAATCACAAGAGTGTTTTTTTGTAATTGTCTTAAACAAAATATATTCCTGAGCAATTAACTGTTTTAAACGGTAATCGCTGTATCCAAAAAAGTGTTTTACTTTTGCACAGAAAAAAAAGTCCTTTTTACAATCAATTAAACAGCAATTATCAATTTGGCGACTACAGCATCCGAAAGGAAATCATTTTTTAACCGTATCAGCAACGGCAAGGATAGTGAAGAAAAACCTGAAATGAGTTTCTTCGACCACCTCGAAGAATTGCGCTGGCACATTATTCGAAGTATCGTAGCATGGCTTGTGGCAGCCATTTCCATATTTATTAATATAGATTGGATTTATGATCACATTATTTTAGCTCCGGCTGATGAACATTTTGTAACCTATGGAGCTCTATGCAAGTTCGGTCGTTGGCTGCACCTGGGTGATGGTTTCTGTATGCCACCCATTAAAATAAATTTTCAGGTTACAGAAGTTAACGGCACATTTACCTCTGCTATTACTATCGCTATGATTGGTGGATTAATAGCTGCCTTCCCGTATATTTTTTGGGAGGTATGGCGTTTTATAAAACCTGCCTTATCTCCAAAAGAAAGAAAATATGGTCAGGGCAGCATATTCTATGTTTCACTTTGCTTTTTTACAGGTGCCATGTTTGGTTATTATTTACTTGCACCATTTACATTTAACTTTCTGGCTGGTTTTACATTGGGCAAATCGGGTCTTATACAATACCGGCCTGCTATTAATGATTATATAGATAGCCTTACCAACCTGATACTTGGTTGTGGTATTGCTTTTGAATTACCTGTACTTTGTTTTGTTTTGGCCAAACTCGGTATTATAACCGGTAGTTTTTTAAAAAAACACTTCAAGTTTGCATTTGTAATTATCCTGGTGGTATCCGCCATTATTACACCTTCGCCAGACTGGACAAGTCAGTTCCTTGTTGCCATTCCACTTACTTTATTGTATTGGGTTAGTATTTTACTGGCAGGTAGTGTAGATAGAAAAAGAGCAAAGGAAGAAAAGGAATGGAGTTAACTATTCCTGCTAATTAATCAGGTATTAATTAATGAAATGGTTTAATTTTATAGACTAAACCATACTTGCTTTGGGTAGATTTTAAATTGTGGAAGCTACAAATGGTTGGTGTCACCGCCAACCACGGTTCAGCCTCGGCCGGTGTACCCACCGGCCGAAACTTGCAGCAACAATTTGAAATGCATCCCTTGCTTTAAATGAATTTATTATCCAAATCATAAATATCAATCACCATGACAGTATTTAATTTATCCCTTCCCGTAGCAATTGGTTGCGACCATGCCGGCTTTGATTGTAAAGAAGATTTGATTTCTTTTTTAGAAGGTGAAGGCGTTCAATTTAAAGATTTTGGCACTTATAGTAAAGATGCTGTTGACTATGCTGATTTTGCACACCCTG
>JAYTTM010000252.1:0-2104 GCA_043745055.1 Chitinophagaceae bacterium
TGCCGAAGGTTATGAAGAAAGACAAGCCAGCGGGGAACGCCAAAAGCAATTGAGCAAAGAGTTTGTAAGGGAATGGCTGATTGCCAATAATTTTATGGGTAAAGAAGGACAGACTGTTCCAGAAATGAGCGAAGAATGGATTGCCACTATTAGTAACCGCTACATTGAATTATATGAAAAAGTAATTGGCGAAAAATTTGTATCAACATCATTAACTGATAACGAAATATATAATAGCGTGGTAAGCGATCTGCAAAAGTTATAAACTTAATTACGCATTGAGAGGTGATGATGGATTTTAAATTAAGCGATCAACAAGCCTTACAAATAGTTAATAACAGTACTCAAATATCCTATTGAAATCTTTCGCTTTTAGCAGTATAAAAAAAATCAATTCAACAATAAAATGCGGACACAATTAAAAGAAGACGAGGAAATATTACTGATCACACGACAGCATTGGATAAAATTACTATTACCAATTTTTGTATGGTTGATTGCTGCAGTTTTATTGCTATGGCTGGCAGGTAATATGGGTTTTATTGGTACACTCGTACTGGCATTATATCCCATGTTTGAATACATAAACTGGAAAAACAATTTATGGTGCATTACCAATTTAAGGGTGGTAGATGAAAGTGGTTTTTTTAGCCGGTACTCAAAGGAAAGTCCGCTGGATAAAATAAACAATGTAGAATATGACCAAAACATCTGGGGGAGGATAATGGGCTTTGGAAGTGTAGACATACAAACAGCGGCAGAACTGGGCGAAACAACTTATGAACTGATACAAAATCCTAAACTGCTAAAAGATACCATTACCCTTGCACAGGAAGATTACAAAAAAATGCAGATAAAAAACCAGGCAACACAACTGGCTGAAGCAATTGCAAAATCAACTGCCGCAGTAAAACCATCTCAACAATTGATAGCGGATGAGCTGCAGAAACTATTTAATCTTTATCAGCAGGGAGCTATTACGCAGGAAGAATACCAGATGCAGAAAAATAAATTAATGAGCTAATTTATTTTGAATGCCTTTCTCTTAAAATATCAATAACATCTTTGAGTTTATAACCTTTTGCCTGAAGCAAGATCAAATAATGAAACAATAAATCGGCAGCTTCTTCCTTAAATAGATCATTGCCTCCATCCCCACCCCCATCACCTAAAGGAGGGTTAACGGCTTCTATCACTACCTCTACGGCTTCCTCTCCTACTTTTTGTGCAATTTTATTTATGCCTTGGGCAAATAAAGAGCTTGTGTAAGATTTATCGGTTGGGTTGTTTTTTCTTTCGGTGATGATGTTCTCCAGCGTTAATAAAAAATTATCGTTGCTGTTTGTTTCACCCCAGCAGGTATCTGCGCCAGTATGGCAAACAGGGCCAACCGGATTTACCTTTATCAGCAATGTATCATTATCACAATCCACTTTAATTTCTTTCAGCAACAAAAAATTACCACTCTCTTCGCCCTTTGTCCACAGCCTGTTTTTACTACGGCTATAGAAAGTTACTTTTTGTAACTCATGTGTTTTATTCAATGCTGCTTCATTCATAAAGCCCAACATTAACACCTTGTTAGTTTGTGCATCCTGTATAATGGCGGGTACAAGCCTATCAGCATTTTTTGTAAAATCAATTATCATTGTAAAAACAGGTTAATTTTTTAAATAAAAGGTTGTTATTCATTCTCTTGCTTATTCAATTGCCAATGTATTTTATTTGTATCAATAAGTATCATTAATTCTTCTTCGGTTGGTAAATACAAGCGGTATCTGCTGGCGAACAGCTTTTTATTTTCAGCCATTACACTGTACTTCACAATAGTTTCATCCTTTTCTGTGCATAGAATAATACCGATAGTGGGATTATCATCTTTACCTTTTTTTAAATCATTGTACATACGAACATACATATCCATTTGTCCTATGGCTTCATGGGTAAGCTGGTTCGTTTTTAAATCGATTAATACAAAACATTTAAGGTAGTAATTATAAAATACGAGATCAATGAAAAAATCGGCAGTATCTGTTACAATGTGCTGTTGCCGGGCTACAAATGCAAAGCCTTTGCCCAACTCCATTAGGAAGGATTGTAAATG
>JAYTTM010000253.1:0-2104 GCA_043745055.1 Chitinophagaceae bacterium
CAACAATAAAATCTCATCAAGATAAAATCAGTGAGATACAACAATTGAAACAATTATTTGATACAGGAATTCTTACTCAAGAAGAATTTGAACAACAAAAAACGCAAATTTTAGCTTCGTAATTATATGGAAAAAAATGTTTACCAAATACTTCAAGATTGGCACGAATTATTAAAAAGTGGAGCAATAACCGAAACTGAATTTGCTGCTAAAAAGAGTGAACTATTAGGAACAGGTCAGAAGAAATCTACCAATCAAAACGAAGAACTTATTCGTGTTCTTACACCAGAAGAACAAGCACAAAGCGACGCTGAATATGATTTGCTTTTTAATAATCCGACTTGGTTTAAAAAGAATAAAAGTTGGATTATTGGTGTATCAATTGCATTTTTAATAGGTTTTATTATTTGGTATTTTTTTAATAACGAAGCAAAATCAAGTAACAGTTTAGACAACTCAAATAACCAATCCTCACAGACAAGCACATCATACTACAAAGTAAATGCTGACGAATATAATCTTGTACATTTTTATCGCAGCCCAGACATTGCAACTCAAAAGGCAGCTTACTTCAATAGTATTTCAACTGTTTATGTTCAGAAAATTGAAAATGGTTTTGGTTATATAGAGTACACCAATGACAATGGGCAGACATCTAAAGGTTGGGTAAAAATGCAAGACCTTCAGTACTGTAGCGATTGTGGAGAATAAAATTGCATTGACTTTTATAAATTAATTAAAAAAATAAAAAATTATGGCTATTTACGGAATTGGAGCATACTATGACGGGGACGATGTAAGCGATGAATTTATTGACAATAACATAGTTGGTACGGGTTGGACAATTCCTGATGCACCAGAACTTCATGTATATTTTGCGACCTTAAAAGTAGGCGACATAGTTTATATAAAAGCTGCTGCATTTGGTTCACCAGATATAAGTATAAAAGGAATTGGTGTAATTACGGACAATGTTATTCTTACACCAGCAAATCATTACTTGACCCAAATAGGGCGAAACGTAAGATGGTTAAATACAGATAAATTTATTGTGCCAAGACCAGCAGAAAAAAATAATGTCAGGTCAAATACTGTTTATGAAGAATTTCATCCTTTAGTACAACAAGAGATTATTCAACGTCTCTAATGACATAACTGCCCACAACAAAGGTATTGCTTCAAGCAGGGCGGGACGTTGTTATCTTCGGCTGCGGTTCGCTATCAGCTTCGGTTGTGGGCTGGACAAGCTTTGCTGGGCTTTTGTTTGTTACCTTTTACTTTTATATCTTTATTTATCAGCGGTTGGGGGCGGACACAGCAATGAATTCCCTGCCTGACAGCAATACCCGACCGTTGTACGTCAGGCGTGTAAACCACCCTTAATTAATAGATTATGGACATCATACCTGTAATCTGTGTTACAGACAGAAAAATCTAAATCAAGAGTATTCATATTTGTAAATTCTCTGTATTTAAGAATAAAAACTATCTCTGAATAATTAAGCAAATCAATAAAAGATTGGCCTACTTCATTTTTAGCAATCATACAATTAGGAGTTATAACATCATAAAGTTTAAGTTCATTAGAAAAGATAAAATCCATAGTAACATTTTCAGTAAATAGATAGTGTAAAATATCTTGTGGATGATTAATGTCTTTTTGCTCATGTATCTTTTCAAGTAGAATCTTTATTTTATTGTAATTTTTAATATACGGGTCTTTTAACACATCTTCCAACTCTAATAAAAGCATATTTTCAAAGCAACTACCTTTATTTATAAATTTTGGAATGACATAACAGCTAATACAAATTTTTTTCATGTTTGATGTTTTACTTTATTTAAAATGCCCGAACGTACAACAAAGGTATTGCTGCAAGCAGGGCGGGACGTTGTTATCTTCGGCTGCGGTTCGCTATCAGCTTCGGTTGTGGGCTGGACAAGCACCTTTGGGCTTTTGTTTTTTATCTTTTACTTTTATAACTTTATTCATCAGCGGTTGGGGGCGGACACAGCAATGAATTCCCTGCCTGCAGCAATACCCGACCGTTGGTGGCAAGCTAGTTACAGACCAAATTCGTGGTGACGTTTCCATTAAAATTTG
>JAYTTM010000254.1:0-7685 GCA_043745055.1 Chitinophagaceae bacterium
AGGTTTAAACCACGATCATGTGCATAGTGTGTTGAACCAATTCAATAAAGGGGAGGTGAAAATTGTTGGCATTGTTGAGCCGGATAAACAGTTACAACAGAAATTTAGCAAGCTGTATCACCTGCCGGATTCTTTGTTTTTTGGTGATTTAAAAAAGCTGGTAATTGATAAAAAGCCAGAAGCAGTATTGGGCTATAATGAAGTTGCAAAGCATGTTGACATAGTTGAAATCTGTGCTCCCCTCGGGATTGCTGTGATGGTTGAAAAACCACTGGCAGCAACCTTAGCGCAGGCGCAGCGCATGGAGTTGCTGGCCAATAAATTTCATAGCCGGGTGTTGACCAATTTTGAAACCACCTGGTATGCTTCTTACCTGGATGTTTACAATTCCATCAGGCAGGAGCAGATTGGCTCCATTAAAAAAATGGTAGTACATGATGGTCACCAGGGACCAAAGGAAATTGGTTGCAGCCCCGAATTTTTAAGTTGGCTTACAGATCCGGTGCTAAATGGTGCTGGTGCGCTAAATGATTTTGGCTGCTACGGAGCCAACCTGATGACCTGGCTGATGCAAGGCGCCAGGCCAACTGCAGTAACCGCCATTGTAAGAAATTACAAGCCGGCTATTTATCCTAAAGTAGATGATGATGCCACCATTATTGTAGAGTATCCAACGGCTACCGGGCAAATTGAAGCTTCCTGGAACTGGCCGTTTTCTATAAAAGACCTGGAAGTGTTTGGCGAGACGGGTTACCTGCATGCATTGAATGGCGACAGCATTGTTAGTCGCATGAGGGAAAATATTAAGTCGGCTAAAAAAGCAGTGCCATTGCCTGCACCCATCAATGATGCTATTACTTATTTAACAGCCGTATTGCAAAATAAAATACCCGGTACTGATGATCAGTCATCTTTAAAATACAATATGATTGTGATGGAAATATTGGATGCAGCAAAACGTTCAGCAGAAAGTGGTAAAAGAATTAAATTGTAAAATTGTACGGTCATTGCATTTAATTATAGCAAAGCTGCTGTCCCGGCGGGCAATGTTATTAAGTTAAGGTGAGGTATTAAAATATCGAATATCGAGCAGGAAATAATGAAGGTAAAAATGGTTGTAATACTTCAATATTCGATATTTCGTGTGCATTATTTATCATTGTTTTTTCTTAATTTAATGATATTGCCCATTCACGCTGATTATTTAATTTTTGCCAAACCCGCTTTAGCAGAAGCATCTACCGGCTTAATCAACAAGGCTACCTGGAACAATAATTTAACTGCAGATTTATACTTTTTTCAGTTATAATTAATGTTTCCGGCTAATAATTACCAGAATATTTTTGGGGCTTCAGATGTTAAAAAAGCAGGAAAAATTTTCCAGCAACCGGTTTTATTTTATTGCTTCATTTTACTCCATCCATCCAATTTTTGTTAAACTTTAATAGCAACATTATTTTTACCGTATAACATTTATCTTGCAGCACTAAATTAATTTTTATGGAATATAATAAATTGGTGTCCATTACAGGTATGGGTGGATTGTTTGAACTATTGTCTTCAAAAGCCGATGGTGGAGTTGTACGTTCACTGGAAGATAAAACCAGCAAGTTTGTAAGCACCCGTCTGCATAGTTTTTCTCACCTGGAGAGTGTGGAAATATACACGGTAAATGAAAATGCCAACCTGGTAGATGTACTTACAGCTATGAAAAACAGTACCGAAGCACTCCCCGATGCCGGCGATGCCAAAGCGGTAAAAGCATACTTTGAGAAAGTATATCCCGAAATAGATTTTGAAAGGGTATATGGCAGCGATATGAAGAAAATGGTTAAATGGTACAGTCAGTTGGTGGCTAATAATGTGGAGATAAAATTATCGGAAAATCCCGAGCATGATGGGGCAGCACACGAAGCAATCATACCAAAAGCAAAAGCAGCTGAACCCAAACAAGTAACCACCAAGGCAGCTCCTCCAAAGAAAATTAATAGCCCGAGGAAGATGGCTTAAGAAGCTAACCCCTATCCTCGAAAGAAGAGTTTTAAGGCAAGCGTGTGAAAAAGTCTTAAACCCAACTACAAATAGAAAAACTACCTTTTTAATTCTCCAGCCCCCCTTTAGGGGATGGGGGCAAAGCCCCTATAAGGCTATTATTTTTATGTACACTGCCAACATTAAAAAATTACAACGCCATTTTGTTCCTGCAGATTTTGTGGTAACAGACTGGCAGGGCCTTGAGCCATTTTTTAAGACTTTACTGGAAAAAGATATTGCCACCAAAGAAGATCTGGAAGAATGGCTGATGCAAATGAGCGAACTGGAAGCAATAGTGAGCGAAGATGCCTGCTGGCGGCAGATTAAAATGACCTGTGATACAACAAATAAATCGTTGGAAGATGCCTTCAATTTCTTCTGTACCCAAATACAGCCGCACATTCAGCCTTATGCAGATGCGTTGAATAAAAAACTCATCAACCATCCGCTGGTAAATACATTGGACGATAAAAAATATTTCACTTATCTGCGAAGCATTAAAAAAAATATTGATCTTTTTCGTGAAGAAAATATTCCCTTACAATCGGAACTGGCGGTGCTTCAACAACATTTTGGTGTAATTAGCGGCAAGATGATTGTTACAATTGATGGGCAGGAATACACGCTACAGCAAGCTGCCAAATTTTTAGAAAATCCTGATAGGGCTGTAAGAGAAAATGCCTATCGTAAAATACAAGAAAGAAGGCTGCAGGATAAAGATGCGCTGAACGAATTGTTCAATCAATTGATGGTGAAAAGAAACCAGGTGGCTGCCAATGCCGGTTACAGTAATTATACAGATTATCGTTTTAAAGAATTGGGCAGGTTTGATTACAGCCAGCAAGATTGCTTTGCTTTTCATGAAGCTGTAAAGTTGCATGTAGTGCCGTTGGTAAAAGTGATTTACGAAAAGAAAAAACAAAAATTAGGGCTCGATACTTTGCGACCCTGGGATATAGAAGCAGAGCTGGAAGGAGTAAAACCGTTGCATCCGTTTACAACCAGCAGTGAGCTGGTAGAAAAAACGATTGAGTGTTTTAGCAGGCTAAGGCCTTTCTTTGGAGATTGTCTTACAAAGATGAATGCCATTAAACACCTCGACCTGGAAAGCAGGATGGGCAAGGCTCCCGGTGGATACAACTGTCCGTTGGCTGAGAGTGGCGCTCCATTTATTTTTATGAATGCTGCAGGTCAGATGCATGATGTAACCACCATGGTTCATGAAGGCGGACATGCCATTCATTCTTTTTTAGCTCACCCGCTACCACTCAGCGGCTTTAAAGAATACCCCATGGAAATTGCTGAAGTAGCAAGCATGGCTATGGAACTTTTTAGTATGGAACACTGGGATGTTTTTTTTAGTGATACAAGCGAATTAAGTAGGGCAAAACAGCACCAGTTAGAAAGAGTAATTACCCTATTTCCATGGATTGCAATTATTGATAAATTTCAACATTGGATTTATAATAACAGCAACCATACCAATGAACAACGCACCGAAAAGTGGCTTGAAATATTAAACGAATTCAGTGATGGCGTTATTGATTACAGCGGGTTGGAAACTTACCGCAGCAATGCCTGGCTTCGTCAGTTGCATTTATTTGAAGTGCCTTTTTATTACATTGAATATGGTATTGCACAATTGGGCGCCATTGGCATGTGGATGCAGTTTAAACAAAACCCACAACAGGCATTGGATAAATATTGCAATGCACTCGCTTTAGGAGGCACCGTAACATTGCCGCAATTGTACGAAACAGCAGGATTAAAATTTGATTTTTCTCCTGAAACAATTAAAGTGTTGATGGAATTTGTAGAACAGGAACTAAGTGAAAGTTTTAAATAAACATAACAAAGCAGGTTATCACAATCATCATTTAATAATTATGGAAGTCTGGAAAGTTTTAATAAATTAAACAGCCATGAAATTACTTACTTATCTAAAAGACGAACACGATCAACTGGCCATATTAATAGATGGAAAATTATACGATACAGATGCCTTGCATCCCGATCTTCCCATCAGCATGGCGATGTTTTTAAATTATTGGGAAGATATGTATCCCCTTGCATTGGCAGCTGAAAAAAGAATTAAAGAAGGATTGGGAAGAACTATATCTTCTTTACCACTTGAGCAGGTTGAATTACTTGCACCGGTACCCCACCCCACTAGTTGCAGAGATGGCTATGCTTTTCGACAGCATGTAGCAGCTGCAAGGAGAAACAGGAATGCGGATATGATACCAGCATTTGACGAGTTCCCCATTTTTTATTTTAGCAATCACAACAGCATTCAAGGCCCTGGTGAAATAGTATGCATGCCCGATCATTTTGAAAAATTAGATTTTGAACTGGAAGCTGCCATTGTAATTGCCAAGCCTGGTAGAAATATACCTGTTGCAGAAGCAGATGAATACATAGCCGGACTGATGATTATGAACGATGTAAGTGCAAGAACATTGCAACTGGAAGAAATGCAGCTGAACCTGGGTCCTGCTAAAGGGAAAGACTTTAGTACAGTAATTGGTCCTATGCTGGTAACACTGGA
The DNA here is from genome assembly GCA_043745055.1 of Chitinophagaceae bacterium. Taxonomy (GTDB): domain Bacteria; phylum Bacteroidota; class Bacteroidia; order Chitinophagales; family Chitinophagaceae; genus Ferruginibacter. Next base: position 4,583 of record JAYTTM010000254.1, read on the forward strand.
TGAACTGGAGGCTTTTGAAATTTCCTGTAAAGAAAACCATACAGGCAAAGCATGGAATTTAACCATGAAATGCTGGGTAAACAATGTACAGGTAAGCGAAGGAAATGTGGGTGACATGGATTGGACATTTGCTGAAATAATAGAACGTGCCAGTTATGGCGTTACTTTATATCCCGGAGATATTATCGGCAGCGGCACAGTTGGTACCGGATGTTTTTTAGAACTGAATGGTACCGGAAAACTAACTGATCCTGAATACAAAGAACAATGGCTGCAGGAAGGTGATGTAGTAGAAATGGAAATTGATGGATTGGGTAAACTAAACAATACAATAGTGAAGGACGAAAGTAATTTTTCAATTTTAGCTATAAAGAAAAATGTATAAAACCATCGAATTAAAAAACTTACTACCTGCAGATGTACAAAACTTTCTTCAGCATGCTATAGCCCCAAGACCAGTTTGTTTTGCATCTACTATCGATAAAGAAGGTAATGTAAACCTAAGCCCTTTTAGTTTTTTTAATTTATTTTCTTCTAACCCACCCATCGTGATTTTTTCGCCGGCACGAAGGGTAAGAGACAACACAACAAAACATACGCTTGATAATGTATTGGAAGTACCCGAAGTGGTGATTAATATTTGTGATTACAACATGGTACAGCAGATAAGCCTCAGCAGTTGTGAATATCCAAAAGATGTTGATGAGTTTATTAAAACTGGTTTTACAAAAGAGCCATCGGTATTGGTAAAACCACCCAGGGTAAAAGAAAGCCCGATTCAACTGGAATGTAACGTAATTGAAGTAAAACCATTGGGTAATGAAGGCGGTGCAGGCAACCTGGTGATTGCAGAAGTTTTGATGATGCACATAAACGAAGCAATATTAAACGAAGAAGGAAAAATTGACCAACAAAAAATACATCACATTGCCCGGCTTGGTGGCGATTGGTATTGCAAAGTAGATAGCAGTAATTTATTTAAAGTAAATAAACCCAACACACAATTAGGGTTAGGGATAGATTACCTGCCGGCTTCTATCCGGCAAAGCACTATTTTATCTGGCAACAATCTTGGACAGCTGGGCAATTTGAAAGAACTACCCCCGGTTGACCCAACTTTTAATGACGACCGATTAAAAAATATTATCCTTTACTACTCTATCGATCCCAATGAAATGGAAAATGAATTGCACTATTATGCAAAAGATTTACTGGATGCCGGAAAAGTGCATGAAGCCTGGCAGGTATTACTGGCTGCGGTAATTTAATGGTTAATTAACTTTTGATAAACATTTCCTGTTTTATTTTCATTTGATGAAGATAATATTTATCCTTATTCTTTTCCCCCTTTCCGGTTTTTCTCAAAACAATTATCCCTACAAAAATCTGGTTTTAGAGGGCGGTGGGGTACGAGGTCTTGCTTATGCTGGTGCATTAAGTACCCTTGAAGAAAAAGGTGTACTTGCACATATTGAAAAAGTGGCCGGATCTTCTGCCGGGAGTATTGCAGCACTTATGATTAGTGTAGGCTATTCTGCAAAAGAAATTGACAGCATAATGTTTGAACTTCCGGTACAGCAATTTAATGATGGCAAGTATGGTGTTGTGGGTAAATACAACAGAATAAAAAGTGATTTTGGCATTTACAAAGGAGAATACTTTGAAAAATGGTTGCAGCAACTGGTGAAATTTAAAACCGGTAACACTAATTTAACTTTTAAAGATTTACATAGCCTTGCCTTACAAAACAGCACCTACAAAGAATTGTATTGTACAGCAACCAATATTAGTAAGCAACAATTAGAAATATTTTCTGTAGAAAAAACTCCCGACATGCCCATTGCGCTTGCCGTAAGAATTAGTGGCAGTATCCCTTTGTATTATGAACCCATTGCCTTGAATAACCAGTATAAAAAAATTAGCCGGAAAGATTCCACCACGTTTATCAATTATTTTGTGGATGGTGGCATGTTGTGCAATTACCCCATTAGTATTTTTGATACCTGTAGATTTAATATCAATCCACTAGAGTGCACCGATTTAAAATTTAACAAAGAAACCCTCGGCTTAAAAATGGAAAGACCTGAACAAATTGATTCATTACAAAAAAACTCCATCGCAATACCATCTTATAATATCAATAAACTTTCAGATTACCTGAGCGCTTTAAGTAACTTAATGTTAGAAACCCTTAATAGAAAATACCCCAACCTGGAAAACGAAAAGGGAAGAACAATTTATATCAGCCATGGAAATATTCATGCAAAAATAAGAAAGATGATGCCGGAGGAAAAGCTATTATTATACAACAATGGCGCTAAAGCCGTAGGTGATTTTTTTGATAAAAAATTATTGATAGTAAAAGAGTAAAACGTACCCGCCAAAACATCCATCTTCCACCTCGGAAAAGTTTTAAGAATCGTGTAGTCTATGCCCTTTACGATATGCCAAATAAAAGCGACTCTTTTCTTTCTTTATAGCTATAGTTTATCTGCCCGAATATTTAAATTAGAAAACTCCAAAACCGTTAAAAAAATCCAATTTTGATTTAACCACAAAACAAATTAAATTGTATTCAATCAATTGCCTCAGCCAGTTTTACCGGGATTGATTTTGCCGGCAACAAAGAACTCAATTTTTTATTCGGCTAACAAAAGGATTTGCAACTTTAAAGTTTAAATTGATCTACAGCAATGACAAAAGTCATTTTCAATAATAAGCACCATGTTTTTCAGCAGGCAATTAAAACCGAGGCAGCTGTATACTTTGCTGAGAATGGGATTAAGCCTACCGGTAATTGGAAACTGTATAGCAAGGCATTAATACTGATTTTTTCGGCGATAGCCATCTATGTGTTTTTATTGATGGGCAGTTATAATACCGCAACTGGAATATTATTTTCTATTGCATTGGGATTTTGCTTGTGTGGTATTGCAATGAATGTAATGCACGACGCCAACCATGGGAGTTTTTCAAGCAAAAAATGGGTAAATAATTTAATGAGTCTTACCATGAATGCGTTGGGAAGCAATGCCTTTCTATGGAAAATAAAACACAATATTTTGCACCATACTTATACCAATATTGATGGGCTGGATAATGA
>JAYTTM010000255.1:0-28324 GCA_043745055.1 Chitinophagaceae bacterium
GAAGATAGTGCAGCAAAAACAGAACTATTGTGGCATCGGTGACAGCTTTCTAAACACAACATGAATTTTATGGTATCGGTAAAAGCTGTCACATCCTGCGTAGAATCTGTAAGCCACAACTTATATTTTTTATAAAGTTGTTGACAGTTTAAATATTCCGCTATTATGTAGGATGGTTCTTTTTATGGTATGGTATTGTATAAAATAAAAGATTGTGGGTTCTTTTTAGTTTTGCCTCCGTGGTTGGTATCCCTCCTACCAATAACATCAAATTAGTTGAATTAATTAGGATACTTTTTATGTTTTAAATTTGTCTTTCTACAAACGTATCGCATGATGGCTTTAAAATATAAGCAAACCATGGGGCAGCTGTATGTAAGAGTTTACTGGCTTTTTACAGCAGGTTTATTAAAAGTTGTCCGCATTGCCTTCATCATTCCGGGAGTAGACCAGGTGCCTGGCACAATCATGCGGCGGATGGTATAGAGCGGTTGTGTTGTATCTCTTTTGGTAGATAAAATAAATGCCAGATCGTATCCCCTGCTTTTTATTTCAGGAATAGCAGCCTGGTTCCATATACCAAATGGATAGGCAAAATATTTAACTGGTTTGCCTGTAATATCCTGAATCTGGCGCTTTGGTTTTACTAGTTGCGTATCCCAATCTGCTCCAACATATTTGGTAACCATATGATGATCCCATGTATGCCCTTCCACGGCATGGCCACTATCAGCAAGGTTTTTAATTTGTGCTTTACTCATATAGCGAGGCCGGTTAATAGAAATCGTCATCAGGAAATACACGCCTTTAAAACCATATTTATCCATCTCCACTTTACCAATACTGTACTGCTCCTCATCCGTATCATCAAAAGTTAGCATTACTGGTTTGGCCGGCAATGCTCCGTTGTGAACCAGGTATTCGTATAACTGACCTGGTAAAATTGTTTGATAACCACTGTCATGCAGCGCCTTCATTTGTTCTGCAAATGATGCTGGCGACACCGAATAACTTTTCATGCTTTCACTTTGGCCCGCCGGAACATTGCGTATATGGTGATAGCATAAAACAGGCACTTCTTTTTTTGCAAGTATGGTGGCAAGATCTGCAGCCTTTTTTGGTGCTTCAATCACTGCAACAGAGTCGCTTGTTGTAGTTGTTTCCTTTTTAATTTTTCCCGGTTCAGATGAACAAGCTCCTAAAATCGCCAATGTTAGAAGGAAGGCAAAAAAATTGTTTTTCATAATTGATCGTAAACGAATTGTAAACTGTTATTGATATTGTATGTAAATAGGTTTGGGCGTAAATTTCATCAACTCCTGGGGTTGGTACATTCCCGTTGTATTGGGCTTAGTGTCATTTTTATAAAACAATTTAAAACCGGTAAATTGAACGGGTTCTTTATAAATATATCTGAGGTAAGTTGATCTTTTTAAAATTTTATCACCAAAGCCATCCATGTCCATAACAATCTGAACCTCGGGTACCTTTTTAATTCTATCATAACCTGTTACCATGCCCTGTGTAAAACGATGCACTATCAACACTTTGGGCGGCAGGTTATTTTTACGAACTACATCTGCCAAAAAGTCGATTGCATCATTGATATCTTCGGCAGTAAAAGTTCCTATTTTTGAACCGGGCCGCTCTCCGTTTTTCATCGAAAATTCGGGATCAATTCCTAAATGAACATTGGGCATTTTAAGATAGGGTTCATAAACTGGCACCTCTGCTTTTACAGTGCTATGCCCTACCTGTATATCTACAAATACGAGTGCATTTATTTCTTTTGCCCAGCTTACGATGGTATCAATTTGGTGAAATGGCATTCTCATCCGGTGCTTGCCATCTTTACCCGGCGCCCCCTGTGCAGTAGTAGCCACATAATGCAATGCCGGAATCGTTTTAACCGCAGTATCTGCCGCCTGCCAGTTGGCAACTTCTCCCATCAGTTTTTTAAGCATGCTGTCTTTAGGTATTTCACCTAAAATGCCCATCCGTTTAGAATAAAGATTTCCATAAAATGCTATTACCCGGTTATAGGGAAAGATAGCACCTGCCAGTGGATAAGGTGCTTTAGCAGGCCATTTACCCGTTGTATCGTTGTTACTTAATACCAGCATTTTTTTATCGAAATCGGCTGTATTAATGGGTTGTAAAGTTGTTGCCGATTGGGCAGTAGTAGTTTTTGTTGTATCATCTTTCGATTTTACAGCAGCAGTTGTTGTGGCCTCATTGCACCCAACGCAAAAGATAGAAGTTAGGACACCAGTAATAAATACTAAGAATGCAGCAGTTTGCTTTTTCATAAAGTAGTATAGTTGAATTTTATGATGCAAATGTAAAACATTTGCGATAATGGGCATGTTAAATGAAGGCTTGGTTAATAAAATAATTTAAAGGTGAATTAAAATAAAAATGTATTTTAAATTTAAAATGGCAACAAAACGGCATATTGAATGATTGAAAATTGTTCTTATAAATTTGGCTATCTAACGTAAGGGATAAATATTGATAGCGATCAATTTTGTAAAAAATCTTAAAAAAAAAATAAAAATTCTGGAAAGATTAATAAATTATTTTCAGGCTTATAGTTTATATCTCTAATTTTTAAAACGAAAATCCGGATAGAAATCCAGCCCTGATTTTATAACCAATACTTTAAGAAAAACCTTGTCAAAAATATTGGCAGCAAATATCAAAGCAAATGACTGTCATCATATATAATATTGATTTCAATCAGCATATTAAAAATATCTACTTATTAAAAATTAAGATTTGTAATTTTTTTTTACACAAACACCATTTTAATTTAATTTTTAGGAAGGTATATTAATAATACATTCAAATGATAGCTAAGCCAAAAAAATATTTTATGCCGCCTTTATTCCTTATTGAGCCAGTCGGCGAATTCTTCAATCAGAATAAGATAAATAAGGGCATCAACATTACTGGCGCATTTACTGTCACAGCCGGTATTCCAACAATGCTCGTCAGGAGCAATCATTTTCAATATTACCGGTATCAGTTGCAATGGTATCATTTTTCGGATCACTTTTCATTGGGAAACAGAACAGAGATGTATATTGAAATTTATAAAAACTATTGGAAAATTTCCCAATTTACTATTATACATTTTATGATATTCATCAGTATAAACTTTGATAACTGTCATTGAAATTCTATTGTAACATAGTTACATTTGAATAAATAAATTCTATGAAAAAAATGTTGCTGGCATTTGACGGGAAACATTTTTCCGAAGGTGCATTTGAATTTGCCCGAAGCATTAATGAGCTTAATCCGGTACTTTTAACAGGCGTTTTTTTACCACAGGTTAATTACGCCAATTTGTGGAGTTATGCAGATGGCATGAACGGTCCAATTTTTATTCCATTTGTTGAAGGCGAAACAGAAGAAACAATGGCAGCTAATGTGGAACGGTTTGGAAATTTATGCAAGAAAAACAATATTGAATACCGGGTACATAAAGATTTTACTGACTTTGCATTACCTGGATTAAAGAAGGAATCACGGTTTGCCGATTTACTTATAATTGGTAGCGAATCATTTTATGAAAACCTTGCACCCGGTGAACCAAATGAATACCTCAAGGATGCCATGCATGGTATGGAATGCCCGGTGATAATAGTTCCTGAAAAATATGATTTTCCAAAAACCAATATCCTTTCCTACGATGGCAGTGAATCATCTGTATATGCCATTAAGCAATTTGCCTATCTTTTTCCTGAATTAATTACCAATAAAACGCTATTGGTATATGCAAAAAAAGGTATAGAAAATGATATACCGGATATTGCATATATTGAAGAACTTGCCGCAAGGCATTTTCCAGATTTAACCATCACTAAGCTGGATATTAATCCTAAAAAACATTTTAATGCATGGCTAAACGAAATGAAAACAGCTATCGTTGTTAGTGGCTCATTTGGAAGGACTGGTTTAGCAGGACTATTTCATAAAAGTTTTATCAGTGAAATAATAAAAGATCACCGTATTCCCGTTTTTATTACACATCACAAATAATCTGTCCAGATGCAAGGTTTATCAAGACTGCCTCTTAAAACTGTAAGGCTGTTTTGAATTTCATCATACCCCAAACCAATGGATTTCATTCAATAAATTAAAAACAGTTGGTAGCTTCGTTGAAAATAATTACATGATTTGAGCCACTAAAATATAAACCGGATAATACCAAAGGTTAAATTACTTTGAGAGTTCTTTTCATACACCGAATAAATTTTTACAAAATGAAAAAGATCATTGCTGCCTTCGATGGATTAAAATTTTCTGAAAGTACCATGCAGTATGCAGTGCTGCTTGCCAAATATCACCAGGCACATTTGGTAGCGATTTTCCTTGAAGACATCAGCTACCACAGTTACAAGATTTATGAACTTGTTGGCGACGGAGGAGTATCAAACAAAAAATTAAAAGACCTGGAAAACAAGGACAATGAGAAAAGGGGAAAAGCAGTTGAAATATTTCAAAAAACCTGTACTAAGGCACAGATAAATTTTGGTGTACACCATGATAGAAAAATTGCACTACAGGAATTACTGCATGAAACAATTTTTGCTGATCTGCTGGTTATTGATAACGGGGAAACACTAACTCATTATGAAGAAGAAGTGCCATCAAGATTTATCAGAAATCTTTTGCATGAAGTTTACTGCCCTGTAATACTGGTTCCAAAAGAATTTAAACCAATAGATAAAATATTGATGTTGTACGATGGCAACCCTGTTTCTATGCATGCCATCAAAACATTTGGCTATCTTTTTCCTGATATGAAAAGGGTAGAAACGCAAGTTTTAAACATTAAAAACCCTTACGAGGGGAATAACCTGCCGGATAATAAATTGATGAAGGAATGGATGAAAAGGCATTTTCCTACAAGTAAATACAGCGTATTAAAAGGGGTGGCGGAAGATGAATTAAGTAAATTTGTAAAAACTGAAATACCCAACCTTTTATTTATTACAGGAGCCTATAAACGTAGTGCTTTATCGATGTGGTTTAAAAAAAGCCTGGCAGATTTTTTAATGAGCGAAATAAAAGTACCTGTGTTTATTGCGCATACGTAAACGAACCCTATGGATTCACTCACACATATAGCACTGGGCGCCTGTATTGGCGAAGCTTTTTTTGAAAAAGGCTTTGGCAAAAAAGCAATGATATGGGGCGCATTGGCCCAAAGTATTCCTGATGTTGATTTCCTGGCAAGTTTTTGGTTAAACACACCAGAAAATTTATTGGCACATAGGGGCTTTACACATTCCATTCTGTTTGCGTTACTCATTGTTCCGGTATTTGCTTTAACTGCTGAAAGGGTTCACCGCCCTCACAATATTCATTTTCGAACATGGCTATTATTTTTTGGAACGGAAGTATTTATTCATTTATTTATTGACGGGTTTAATAATTATGGAGTAGGTTGGCTGGAGCCCTTTAACCATACCAGATTTTCTTTCAACGTTATTTATGTAGCAGATCCCTTCTTTTCTGTTTGGGCGGGAATTGCTTTGGTGATGCTTATTTTTTTAAACTCATTAAGCCAAAAAAGAAAATTCTGGTGGAAATTTGGTGTGATACTCCCCTTCCTTTATCTAAGCTATTGCACAATAAATAAAATTAAAATGAATGCTGATGTGAAAGAAATATTTAGCAAGCAGCAAATTCCTCATCAACGATATTTTACTACACCAGCGCCTTTACAAAATTGGTTATGGTATATTGTAGCAGGAAATGACAGCGGCTATTATGTTGGCTTTCGGTCAATATTTGACAGTAAAAAGCAAATAGCATTTCAATATTTTCCCCGAAATGATACCTTATTAGAAGTAATTGAACATAAGGAAGATTTGCAAAAGCTAATCCGCTTTTCTCAGCAATTTTATACCGTTGAAAAACACACTGATACCCTTGTTTTTAATGATCTACGATTCGGGCAAATCATTGGCTGGCAAAATCCAAAAGAAAAATTTGTATTTCATTATTACCTGCAGCAACCAACTAACAATATGATGGTAGTTCAACGGGGAAGATTTGCAAAATGGGATTGGGAAGCAGTTAACGCAATGTTGCAACGAATTCGTGGAAATTAATTACTGGTTTAGCGTACATCTATAGCATAAAAAATAAATAAAGAAGGAACCCTGAATCTGTAGTCATATTGATTAATAGATTACAATTTAGTGTGGCAACTAAACTTCTAACCCTGCTAAACTATACTTCTCAAGGGATAAATTATTTATATGTTAAGTTACTTTGTATTTAAACCTTAGTAGAGTTTTTAATTTAATATACCCGACCTTATTACCTTCAGACAGCTTGTAATATTCCTGTTCCAATTAAAAATAAGGCAATAAGGTATGCCGATAAAAGTGATTTCGTATCTACTAAGGTTTGTGTAAAAGTAGCCTAAAAACCAACTCACTATTTTATCCCTGGCAAAGAACAAGCTGCTGTAAAAATTATGATGCATACTAATTACTAAACCACTAGTATAACTTTATTCTTTTATTAACTTCTTTGCTTAAAATAAAAGGTAAATAAATAAAACACTACCCGTATAAATTGGTAAGACAGCCAGCGAACAAGTTGCTTGAAGACGTTTGTTGTTTTTAATAAATTTTCATGGGTAATGCGTATACAATCATTGGCAATAATCCCCTCTAATGTTTCGCCTGCGTTTGTTGCAAATGCAGTATTGCGTACATCAAGGTTTAACTCCATACTTGCGTAAGCACTAATGTTATTGATGTTATAGGAACCTATCGTCATCCACTGGTTATCACAAACAGCAATTTTAGCATGTAAGATATTTTTCTGATATTCATACAACTCAACACCTTGCCGCAATAACCAGTCGTACAACCATCGCTCAGCATACTTGGCAAGCATTACATCCGATGGGCCAGCAGCAATCACTTTGATTTTGACGCCTTTTTTAATGGCAAACTCAATTTGTCTTCGCAGTTTTATACCGGGCAAAAAATAACTGCATAAAATTGTAACATGGGAACTTGCTGTTCCCAATATTTCAAAATAGGTTCGTGAAATATCATTCTTTCTCCATATCCAATCGTTGCAACGCATCCTTACTTCACTAATATTATTCGTCAGTATTTTTGTATCAAACAATTTATTGTTGCATTCAACAATATTGCTTGCCATCTGGTATCCTCTCCATGTTTTTTTACATTGAATGCAGAGGTCCATCGACACTTCCCCGGTTACCAGCAAAGCAAAATCAAGCCAGGCAGGCTTTCCTGGCATATCATTGTATTTGTTGGCGATGTTAACGCCACCAACTAATGCATTGGTTGCATCTGCCACCACAACTTTGTAGTGCATCCTTCTTCCAAAATAGAAATTATTACTTTTAAAAACAGGTTCAAAAAAACGAAAATGAATACCAGCTGATTTTAACTCTGCTATAAAAGTGGCTGATAAATCCTGTGAAGCATAACCATCCGCCATAAGGTACACTTGCACCTTTTTTTTAACTGCTTCTTTAAGGGCGTCTGTTACCAATCGTCCAGTTTCATCCTCTGTAAAAATATAAGTTTGAAAATGAATGGTTTCCCTGGCATTACCGATAAGTTGCAATAGTGCTACAAAATAATCTTTACCACCCCTGATTAATTTTACTTCATTGATGGCAGTATATTTATCGGCAAGCTTTTTTTTTCTTTTTGACATAATTTAAGAGTAGCCCAAATTAGTACGTTTTTTATCAATAAATAAAAACTGTATAAAAAAGTACATATAACTGGCCTGATAGAATTATAGTCTGGATGAATTAAAAAGACAGCATTAATCATTTACCGAAATGATCCGTACTCAAATAAAAGTGGCCTTGTTTATTTACCCAATAAGTGCAGCCGCAGGTTTTATGCTGGGTGGTGTGGTTGGTTCCAGCAAGGCGGCAGAGGCTTTTATGCAAAAAACTGTTATCTGGATTATATTGCTGGTTGTTGTTATAATTTTAACCCCTTTATGCTATCTCCTTGCTAGGTGGATGCTGAGGTACAGCTTTGGCAAACATCTGGATACCCTGCAGGAAAAAACAAACGAACTGGAAGCAGAAAAATAATTTTTAGCAGCCTGTAATTTTGAGTAGCCTGTTGTTACTAATAAATAAAAATAATTTTATGGAGGTTGAAGTTTAAACAAAACCTACAGCAAAAAATTTCAATAAACCAGAAATGTAGCTTTCCTCATTTCGGGTAATATTTTAATGGCATTAAAAGACTTTTCACAAGCGAGCATATTTTGGCGATTGTCATTGGTGTTTGACCCTTTTAATCTTGCTGTATTATTCCAAAAAAGGCAGGCTTATCAGTAGTTGTGGCTGATAGTGCACCTATCTGTTACACTTGCATTTTTGGTGCAGATGATTTTTAATTAGTAATCCAACTTTTGTTTGATTTGGTTTCTTATTCCACCCGTTTTCTGAGTATTTTGCAAAATACTTTCAAGTGCAGTCGTGGCTTGGGATTGTTGTTGAGGAGGATTTCTTCTTTAAATCTTTAAAGAAAAAATTTAGTTGCAAATCGACAATGCATAAGAAACAATAAAGTAGCAGTATCCCATCTTTAAAAAAAACACCTTTTTTCAAAATAGGTGATAGGTGTATGTCAATAAAAACAGAATTCAACGGTGGGGTTTAAAATTACTGCTTTGTTATTTAAAATGTAATAAGTGAAAAAACCGCCGGAGCGGAAGTAAGTATTACTTAAAAGCCTTAATATACAAATCCTCCACCTTTTTTCTTGCCCAGGGAGTTTTGCGTAAAAACTTAAGGGAACTTGCAACGCTGGGGTCACTGGTAAAGCAATTAATTTTTATACGCTGGCCTAAGTCTTCCCATCCAAAATGATTCACCAGTTCAGTCACAATCATTTCCAATGTTTTGCCATGAAGCAGATCGCTGGATTGCATGCGTATTTTTTTGCAATAAAGATAGCATTAAATAAATCGGGCAAATGTTTAACTACATAAAATATGTTTTTTTGAGGTAACAAGATATTACCATCAAATGCTATTTCAATTATTGGTTGTTCCGTAGGAACATTTAGCTGGTAGCAGAAAAAATATAAAAAGTTGTTTTCATTCCGAAGGAACGGCTGATGCTTATACCTTTCTAAGATAATTTATATAATATGGCTAAGCACCATGCGTTCCTATGGAAAGCTGATTAAAAAATCACTTTCGCCTCTACCCATCAAATGTTCCGCTGGAACAAAATTAGGTTTACAACCGAATTTCAAAATAAGTATTAGCCGTATATAAAATTAAGTTTAAACTCAAAAAAATAAAAAGTAACATTTAAAAACAAAGACACTACAATTATTATCGGCTACTTTCAACAATGGAATTTCCGGGTATATTGCTACCCAATTTACCGTTGGTTGGGGAAGATGAAAACCTTTCGTTAGTTTGCAAACTGTTAACTATTTAAAAACAGTACAGCTATTTTACTACAATGAACAGAAACTTACTACGATGTCTTTTTTTGTTGCTGTTTTTATCAGTTAAATCATTTGCACAGGTAAGCAATTATCCGGGCACATGGCAAATGGAATATCTGAAAGACTCAGGAAAGGCTCCAATAAAAATGGAATTGCAGATTGCATCAGTAGAGAATCACCAGCTCTACCCCGCCTGTTTAAAATTAACCTGCGACAGCTTTACTGCTGCTTACGAATTGCTGCTGGTAAAAAAAAATAGCCGGGAATTGGGCATAAGCAAAAATAAGTATCCCCTTTACGAAACCCCGTTTAGCCTTAGCAATTCAGACCTCTTTTTAAATGGTATTTTTGATAACAGCAAAGATCTAAAAGGACAGTCCACCCTATCCATAAGCAGGATGCAATTAAAACATCCGATAATTTATTTGCCCGATACCTTGTTGCCAACAAAGGCACAACAGGCAACAGCATTAAGGCTGGCACGCTTTTTAAAGGAAGCTGAAATTACCCTTACTAAAGTAAATGACCAACCCTGGAAAAGCGATGATATTGAGCGAATGATTAGACCAACTTTGTTTCCGGCATATTTTGGTTTGCTCGATACAATTTTTTTACCCACCCGTGATGGTATCCTGCACATAACCGGCAGTAAAAAAACTGATATGGTTACTGTAGCTTTAAACGGACAAATAACCAGCGACAGAATTGCCATCTCCAAAAAACCCCATACAGAAGATATTTTGCTGGATACCGGTTTAAATTTACTGGTGCTGTTTGCAGATAATTTTGGTGATGATATCCCCAATAAGGGAAAGCTTACGGTTGAATTTGCCAACAAAAAATTCAACCTCGATTTTGGTAGAAAGCCAGACAGTGCAGCCACATTTATCATTGTACCATTGTATTGCGAAAAAAACAAAGTAAGAGGATCTTATTTCAGGGATTATTATCCAACCGGTGCTGCAAATAAGCCGTTAAAAGAAAATGAAAAGATACTGGGAAGTGTTGTTGCTACTGCCAAACAATTGGTGTTGGCTATTTGGGATGATGCTGTGGAAGACGGTGATAGCGTCTCTATCAACATTAACGGCAAATGGATTGAAAAGGGTTTCCCGGTAATGAAAAAACCACAGTTTATAACCATTACTTTACAACCAGGCCCCAATACCATTACTTTTATTGGCGACAACCTGGGGTCCATTCCCCCCAATACATCTGTACTTGAAATTATTGATGGCAAAAAGAGGAAATCATTTATGCTGGCAACCGTGCCGGGAGAAGACAATTTAATCAATATCTTTTACGACTTAAAGCCGGATTGATTTGCCAGAAATTGATAACATACTTCTTGTTTTCAATTATAATTGCGCAATAAAATACAGTTGTAGAAACTTAACGTTTCTAATTCACTTTTTAATAATTGCATACCAATACAAAAAAAGGGCCTGAGCATAAAGATCAGAACCCAATCGGTTTTAAATAGGAAAAATATCCTCATTAAAACCAACCGATGTAATTCAAACAAGATGCCAGTTTTTTTACTGATCTATTTTGTGACTTTTTAGTGCTATAAAATATTAATTACTGTTTTTTGTCTAATAATTTTTCTTAGAACAAAACACGGGGAACTTATAAGGTGTTGCAGAACTGCAACGCCGGGCGGCGGACCTTATAGGTTTTTACTGCTGTTGCTCACCATCATCTGTAAATTGCAAATCGGTATTTCTACCGCCGTGGCACCTATCCACAAAAGCTACGGTGGTAGATTATATACAAAAATTAAAACAGGATACTTATCATGTAATGGTATAATTTTCATCAGTTGCATTTGGATAATGATTGTTGATTTTCGCACCTAATAAAATTAAAATAATTTACAAAAAGAATAATTTATACAACATGAAAAAAGAATACTGGATCAATGTAAAACATGTAGACAACAGGCTTGTTATTTTTTTAAATGGAGAAACAGTATGGGATAGTGGAATTGTACATGAAGACCCTGAACTGAATCAATTTATTGATATTACAGAACATTTAGATAAACATAATGGCCACACAAGCGAACTAATTTTTGAAGGATTTAACGATAGCTACACTTCCAATGGCGAAGATGCAGAATTTAATCCCTGGCATTTTCATTACCGTGTTTTTGAAAGAACCGTTGATGGCTCAGCAAACATAGAAAGCGAAACTGAAATGCTTACACCTTATAATCAAAAGCATTTCTCCAATCCAAACATAAGGGCTATCAATAATAAATACGAAATTGTATTTAAAAACGAATCGTTTAAAGTAGTTTCAAATTCTTTATCTCAGCATTTTTATAAGTAAATGTTGATGGTTTTTTTCTGATTTTTATTTTAATACACGTAAAGGAGAATTAAAAAAGCAACTTTTTACAGTGCATTCTACAAGATGTAAAAAACAGGTAAATCATAAGTTTTTTATCCAGTTACTTTTTAAAACTATATAATAAAAAACGGAGAGCTATTTGCATCCCCGGTTTTTATTATTGTAATGCTAAGCGCCAGCTCAAAAAGTATAAAATTCAATATTGTTGAAAACTTGCGCCTACCCTATACTTCATTTAAATTCATCTGTTGTAAGTTTAAAAAACCTAGGGAAGTGGCAACCGATATCTACGTTTTCATCACAAATACTTTGCTGATGACTGAGCCTGTTTATAAAGCAATAAATTCAGTATTAA
This sequence comes from Chitinophagaceae bacterium, assembly GCA_043745055.1. GTDB lineage: Bacteria > Bacteroidota > Bacteroidia > Chitinophagales > Chitinophagaceae > Ferruginibacter. Next base: position 12,211 of record JAYTTM010000255.1, read on the forward strand.
ATTCAAAATATAATTTGTGATAAGTAACAAATAATTGTTTAAGAACTACTTATTTTTATATTTCATTATAATAAGAATTCTTATGTCTCAAAACCAAATTTTAGCATTTAGCAGCTCAAGGGTGGGCAATGATGAGTACCTGGAGACAGCAGTACCGTTTATTAAAGAAATGCTTGGTGACACAATGTTGCAGATTGCATTTATTCCTTTTGCTTCGGTAGACAATGACTTTGATGATTATACTTTAAAAGTAAAAATGAGCCTGGAAACTTTGCCTTATACCTTAACAACAGTAACTCCTGATAATGCAGCAGAAACAATTACAAAAGCAGCTGCTATTATGGTAGGTGGCGGCAATACGTTTAAATTATTGCATGATATTTATTACCTGAAGCTGCTGGATATTATTCGTGATACTATAAACAAAGGAGTGCCATATATCGGCTGGAGTGCAGGATCAAATATTTTAGGACCAACCATAGGCACAACCAACGATATGCCTGTAATTGAACCAAAAAGTTTTAATGCACTTGGATTATTACCTTTTCAGATAAACCCACATTACAGCAATGTTAAACCTGCAGGCCACAATGGAGAAACCCGTGACCAGCGGTTAAAAGAATTTATAAAACTCAATCCCGGATTGCCGATAGTGGGTTTGCCCGAAGGCACAGGGCTAAGGCTTATAAATGGAAGGCTTCAATTAATAGGGCAGTTACCAGCTGTTTTATTTACCGGCGATGAAAACGAAATGATTAAGAAAGAAATTGGTGTAAATGAAGATCTTACATTTTTATTATAGACTTAAAGTAAGGTTTGCATATTTTGCTAATGAAAATAAAAAGGATAATTAGCAGAGAACAATTAATTATTCTTTAATGCCAATTACCCCTTTTACTTTACCAAAAACAATACTTATTGTTTTGATTTTGTATTCTCTTCTACTTTTTCAGATGTTCTTCTTAAGGCCTTCAATGTTGCAAACTTTATTTTTAATCCTGCAATTCTCATATTGTCTTTGCCAGCTAGATCTTTTTCAACTTCATTTTTCCGGTTATCAAGCCCTTCATACAATACTTTAATTTCGTCCCAATCTTCCCGAGTGTATTTATCTTTATTATCAGCTACAGTGCCTACAAACTTTTCGTACACATCTTTAATGTTTTTTGCTGTAACAAATCCAAATTTCATATCAGCTCCAACAACACCTTCACCAAATAATTTATTCCGCAGTATCAGTCTGTAATCAGGCGTTGCGGCGGCCAGTTTTGCGGCTGTTTCTGCTTCTTTAAGTTTAGCTTCATATTTAGCTTTAAGTTCCGCATATTTAGCTTTACTTGCTTCTGCAGATGCTTTGTCCTCAGCAGCCAATGAAGCCATATTTTTTTCAGCATTTAAAGCACGTGACTGGAATCCATTATCAATCGCCATCCAGTTTTCCATGGTATATACTGGCTTCAAATTAACTACAGAATCTACGTATTCACTTAAAATCACCACATCAGCTTTTGCTGGATCATTAGAATTGCTACAGGCAGCAAATCCTGCTGCCACTAGTGCAGCTCCTAAAAATAATTGAATCTTTTTCATTTGTTATAATTTGTTTACAGCATTTATACAACATATATGCCATGTAAGTTCAGGCTGCAGGTGCAACCTTTTTGAAATCATCAAACATATTTATTGCCCAACCTGTAGAAAGGATTCCACTAAACAGCAACAAACAAAGCATTAAGTGCCGTCGTAATTTTAAAAATAAGTGGATAAAAAACTGCTTTTAATATAAATTGAAGAAAAGCCATTGTATTAAGTGCAGCTATTTTTACTGTAAGTCAATTCCGCTTTACCATCCTTTTGTACCAGGAACTGGAAGGGTTATTTCCACCAGTGTATATTTTCCTTTGTATCGTTTACCGAAAATTGGTACCCCAATATGGGTGTTATATAATTCATGTCCTTTTTAATGCATTCAGATATAAATCTTTCAACCGGTTCTGTCCAGGGATGTTGTGCTAATGAGAAAGCAGCCCAATGCACGGGCATTATTTTTTTGCGCTTTTGCATCTATAGCAGCCTGTACACTTTCTTCCGGATATAGATGTATCTGGTGCCAGTTTTCATTGTATTGTCCACATTCCATAAAGGCAAAATCAAAAGGACCCAGTTTTTCGCCAATGGTTGTAAAGTGATTGCAATATCCCCCATCACCACTAAACCAGATATTTTCTGTAGCCGATTTAAAAACCCACCCACCCCAAAGTGATTTAGCCCTGTCTCGTAAACCTCTGCCAGAAAAATGCCGGGTGGGCGTAAATGTAATCCGGATATCTTCAAAAAGATGGCTGTTACACCAGTAAACCTTACTTATTATTTGGTTTTTATTCGCTTTCACCAAGTACCTTATATTTTATATACACTGCAACTCCATCTTCAATTGGATATAGTGCTACGGCCTGCCATTGAAACAAAAAGTCATCAAATGTTTCAAAATTTTGCACTTGCCTGCTTTTTATTACTTCCTGTATGCCCGTACCAATTTTATTGTCTTTGTAAATGGCAAAATCAGTAAAAATATTCTTGCCGGTAAGGCCACTTTTATTAAACCCCAGTTTGCTTTTTGCTGCATCATTTATGAAAGTAAAAAGTCCCTGATTGTCTAATGCAAAAAAGGGATCGCTTATTCCATTTAGTATTTTTTCTACTCTGCTATCAAAAATATTTGTTCTGGCTGCTACATAAAACCATTTCCCATTTTTTTTTAAATAAATGTTGTACCAGATAGAAAAAAACACCAAAGCGAAAGAGATAAATAGACTTGCAAACAAAATATAAAATAAAGTATCAGTCTTTTTTTCGTTTATTGCGGCAGTAATTTTTCTGGTATTTAAAAGTTCATTCTCATTTTGCTGTATCCTTGCCACCACGCTCCTAATGCTATCCATTATCAGCTTTCCTTTTTCGACAATTTTTACAGTAGAATCTGAAATAATTTTTTGATTATACGTAATTAACGTTTTTGAAATGCCCAGGCGAATAATTGCAAGCTGCTCAAGGCTGTCTATTCTGTATTGCTGCGGCAGATTATCCGCAGTTAATAATTTAAGTTTATTAATACTCTTTAAAACACTGTCTTTTAGTAAGGGAAAAGGCTTTAGGAAAATATCATTTGAAGTGAGATAATAGGCACGGCTACCTGTTTCCACATCTTTAAGTGCTGAAATTACATGTTCGGTAATAAGCTGCAAATCCTGTGCATGGCTTATTAAGTCATTGCTTTCCTTAGCAGTTCTTCTGTTGATTGATGCCAGTACAGAAGTAATTACAACGGCGGAGATGGCAAGGATACAAATTATTATGATTCTTGTTAGTAAAGGTTTTTTCATTAAGAAATGGACTATGAGATTAATAAGTAGACGGTTGTTCTAATATTGCTAAAGCCTGTCAAATTTATTTTAAATACAATATTATGATTAATACAGGTATTTGCCAATAGTTTTAAAATGTATGAAACCCAAAACATCGCTGATTTTAACCACCTAAACCGGTCTGGCAAGCTTTTATATTGATTGGCCATTTTCATTTCAAAAAAAAATTCGCAGACGCTGATTTAAGTCTACTCATTTTTTCAAATTAAGTAAAGTCTAAAAATTACTTACAACCAGCCAAATTTTTCAATGAGTTTTTCTTTTTGATTTCGGGCAACAGGGATGCTTTGATCGTTGGACATAATAATATAATTGCCCTCCCCTCTCACATACTTTTTTATGTGATCAAGATTGATAAGGTACTGGCGGTGGATACGAAGGAAATTTCTTTCTTCCAGTACTTCCTGTATGTCGCCCAACGTTTTGGACACTACGTAATGTTTGCCATCTGCAGTGTGGATACGGGTATAGTTATTTTCTGACTCGCAATAAATTACCTGTTTTATTTCGGCAAAGGTTACGCCGTTCTGGTAAGGCAATGCAATTTTATCGGGTAATGATTTTGCGCCGCCCTGCATTTGCTGTTTAAATAAATTCATCTGCTGTGTTTGCGGCCAGCGACGCTGCTCAGCTTTTTCAACAGCCGCTTTCAGATCTTTACCATCAATTGGTTTTAATAAGTAGTCTAATGCACTAAAGCGAAATGCTTTTACTGCAAATTGATCGTAGGCCGTTACAAATACCAAACTAAAATTGATAGTATCAATCTTTTCCAGCAATTGAAAACCATTCATTACGGGCATTTCAATATCAAGAAATACAATATCTGGCTGAAGCGATTTTATTTTTAACAAGCCTGCATCACTTTCGATACATTCTGCTACAACTTCCACCTGCGGACAATACATTTTTAACTGTAGTGCAAGTAGTTTTACACAGTCAGGCTCATCATCTATAATTACAGCTTTCAGGCCTCCCTGCCCTCCAAAGGTGGGTTCCTGGTTCATTAAATTTGAAGTAGTTTTCAATATTGCTAATTTTAAAAGTTGGTTCTTAAATCTTTACTTGATTCGAAAAACAAAGTGAATCCCCGAATCAGAAGAGTCCAAGAATCCTCCTTCGGAGGGCAGGGAGGCTTTTATATCGGTATTTGAATAATCACTTTTGTTCCTGTTGAATTATCCATACTGTCCTTCATATCTTCAATTTCCACGGCTGCATTAATGTTGTATAACTGATTAATAATACTGATTCGTTCTGATGTCATTTTTAATCCAAATGATTTTCGCTGTGTTGCAGATTTGCTTTTATAGGTTGCAGCCTGTTCTCTTCCCACACCATCATCCGTAATTTCAATCTGTAGTAAATTTTCTGAAACCTGACAAATATCAATGATAATATTTCCTCCTTCTGTTTTATGCATCAACCCATGCCAGATGGCGTTTTCTACATAAGGCTGTAACAGCAGTGGCGGTATCTCAATATATTGCTGATCTATAGATTGCGGAATATTTATTTGGTACTGAACTTTATTTTTAAACCGCATTGCCTCCAGTTCTATATACAATTTTAAAGCCTCCAGTTCTTTATGCAGCGTAACTTTTTCCGACCTTGAATTTTCCAGCACCAGCCTTATCAATTGTGAAAATTTAGTGAGGTATTCCGATGCGGTTTGTGAATCATTTTCCAATGTGTACAGCTTGATTGAATTTAAACAGTTGAAAATGAAATGTGGATTCATCTGTGCTCTAAGCGCTGTCATTTCTGTTTCGGCTATTCGGTGTTCAAAATCCGCTTGTACCTGTTTTATTTTTTGTATTTCTACCAGTTTGCTTTTTGTTTCAAGCTCTGTAGTTCTTTGCTGCAAGGCAGTTTGCAATTGAAGGTTATAGTTTTCCTGTAATTTATTTTTTTCAATCAGTACCAATTTACTACGGTAAGTAAGGGCAAATGAAAAACAAATGGCTTCAATCAATAATCCCAGTAATAGAAATACTATAGGAAAATTAATGATCTGGAATAATTCCTGATTCATATTTTTGGAAGGTGCATACAAATTCATAACGGGCAAACACCATAGTACCATCAGGCAAAAAATGCCCGTAAATAAAAACCATTTCACGGGTTCTTTACTTTTTGCTGTAAGAATCAATAAAACAATATTGAGCAGAATAAGCGGAGTGATGTTTAAAAAAATGCCATAATAATTTTTATTGAATGGGAACCAATCAAACCTTACTTCAATAAATTCTAATAACATCTGAATAATGCATATCAGTACCAGCAACTTTACCAGCATCCAGCCCTTTTTAAAATGAGTAGGTAAATGCAACATGCTGCCTATAAAAAAACTGTACAATACGGGTATTAAATAAAGGAATATAGAAAAAATGATATCATGCAGCAGCGGCGAAAACATAAACATACCCAACCGGATATCCATCCAATGCAGACCTGAAAAAAATGCCCCGATGGTGTAGCTAATATACCAGAGAAAAGATACATGCCGGTAGAGATAGTAATTGTACGCTGCAAAAATACCGATGAACAAAAAACATCCCGTAATGCCGGCAAGTATTAGGAAAAGATACCGGGCAGTAAAAGTACTTTCCACCTCAGCAGCGAACCCGGTAAATTTTGTTTCCAAATATATTAACGGAGGAATCAGTTGGTTCAGCCTGTCTTCTGTTCTTACCCAATAGGTGATGGTACTTTGAGGAGGTATCGTAGCAGGAAGCCTTCCCCGCTCATAAGCCCCGGTACTACCTGGCGGTTGATAGCCTCTGGTTTCATAAGCTCCACTTCTTGCAATCAATCGATCATTGGTGTACAATCTTGTAAAATAATGAACAGTACTTATGCTAAGGTTTATGGTATCTGTTACTGAGGTATTGCGAACAGTAAATTTTTTCCATTGAATAATTAGTGGCTTGTTACCGAATTTTTGTTGGCGCCATTCATTTTTGTAAGGAACAAAAAGCTGCTTTTTGGCTTCTTCAAAAGAGAGTGCAGTGTTAGTAGTTTCCTGGTAAATAAAACAGTTGTCTGCAATATCCAACGACTGCTTCCAATTAGGCTGACCATTGAATACAAGCGTATCCTGTGCCATCCCGGTAATGGTGAACATAAAAAAACATACCACTAAACAAAGTATCCGCTGCATAATTGGCTTCTATATTTTAAAAATAGGCAAACCCAACAGCATTGCCTAAATCATTTGGTGAATAACCAGTTTTTTGAGGGAGTAGTAAAATTTGCTGCGGCCGGGTACTTCCTACTTGAAATACAGCTGCTTACTCACAAAACCTACTGTTTACCATTTACTGTTTTAAAAGAGTTAAAAGGAAGCTGAATTTTACAGCATACAAATACTAACCAAAAAAAATAGTATGATAACTTCGGCACTTTTACCCAACAAATCGAAAAAAGAAAGTGGGATAACCAACCGGCTCATTTACTTTTTTATATTTCTGCTGCTGATAAGTTTTGCAGGATTTTATAAAACTTATTTAGTGAAATTCCCCCATTTTGAAGGCTTTAACTGGGCTCACCATTTTCATGGCTTCATTATGCTTACATGGATATGTCTGCTAATTGCTCAGCCAATTTTTATTCGCACAAAAAACTTTCGCCTGCACAAAATCGTTGGCAAAGCTTCTTACTTTATATTTCCATTATTGTTACTCTCTTTTTTTCTTGTAGCACGTGCTGGCTATTTAAGAAATATTAAAACAGAAAGCGAAACAGAAGCCTTGGCATCATTGGGTTTTAGCGGTATTCCTGATATGTTTTATATCAGTATTCTTTATGGCCTGGGCATTTATTATAAAAAGAAAACTTCTTTTCATCTTCGGTTTTTTGCTTCCATAGGTTTAATGATTATAGGGCCCGGTATGGGGCGTTTTCTAATAGCTGTTTGTGGTTTTCCTCCCAATGTTGCTATACCTGCAATGATACTAAGCATTGCAGGTATAGCATTGATTTGGATGATAACCGACATCATTAAGAAAAGATCGGCATTCCCCATGGCTGTTTTTTTAGGAATCATTGCCATCACATTTGTAATTGGCCCCAACAGTCATTCAGCCTGGTGGCAAGCTTTTGCCAAGTGGATTGCTGTTCATTTGTTTTAGGATAATCATTTAATTTTTATTTATCAAAATCTTTAAATCATCAATTATGTTTTTCAATAAAAAAGTATCCACAAAGCCAAAAACTATTTTATCATTTTTAATAAGTACAGTTATTGGTTTAACTGCATACTCTCAAACCAACAGCTATGAAATTTATGCGCTAAAATTTGCCACACTTAATTTTAAAATGCCGATTGCTTTCTCTGCAGTTGGTTCAACCAGTAAAGACAGTACCGGCATTTGCTACATGGTATATTTATTAAAAGGAAACAATGGCAGAATAATTTTGGTAGATGCTGGTTTTACTGAAACTCCGGCCATGTACAACATGCAGGCATTTACCTATATACGGCCCGACTCGATACTTAAACAAATAAATATTAATCCAACCGACATTACCGATTTAATAATTACACATCCACATTGGGATCATATTGGTGGCATTGATCTTTTTCCCAAAGCAATGGTTTGGATGCAGGAGAAAGACTACAACTATTTTGTTGGCACAGCCTGGCAGAAAGAAGGAGATAATTTAGGTTTTAACAGTAAAGATGTTCATAAAATTATTCAGAAAAATATAGACAAGCAACTTAGACTGGTAAAGGGAGATAGCATAGAAATTATCCCCGGCATCCGGGTTTTTATTGGCTCCAGGCATACTTATGAATCGCAATACGTTTTAGTAGGTACTGGGCCAGATAAAGTTATCATAGCCTCCGACAATACCTGGCTTTATTATAACCTTGCCAGTTTGTTACCTATACCAATAACTTTTGATCAAAAAGCTTTTATAGAAAACTTAAAAAGAATGAAAAGCATGGTAAACAATATCGACTTGATTATACCCGGACATGACCCATTAGTCTTTTCTAAATTTCCAACAATAGCAGCCGGTGTAGTTAAAATAAAAAACTAACGGGAACCTTATTTTATAAATTATTTATACCAACAAAACATGCAACAACAACACTATACAAAGATGGCTATGGTTACAGTAATCTTTATGCTCTTTTTATCAACCGGTATTACAGCACAAATTCCGCCTGCTGATAAATACAATACCACAAACTATCCCGAAGACAGGAAAGCCATTGAAGCCTTGGGGGTATTAGCCGATAGTTCTGTTTATTTAAACGATGATTATATTTCTGTTGGTGCAGAAGGCATGGTATATTATGGCAGGATGCAGGAAGAAAATTCCTTTAAAAAATACGACCTGAAATTTAAATCGGTAACGCCGGTGCAAGGCACAGCCATACTAAGGATTTTCGATGGCAAGACTGCTGTAAGTAATGCAATACTGAATGTATTGTTTTCATCCCCCAAAGGCGACTTGCATATTAAAGTAATCAGGTCTACTACTTATGTGAAGCAAATGGGCAAATGGTATATGGTATTTGGGCAGGGCACCCGAGTGCAAACTGCGGAAGAGCTGGAAGAATTGATGAAAAAATCGCTACAAAAAAATTAAGATAGCGGCAAGATTTAGTTATAGAAAATAGTAAAAAAATGATTATGAAAGAATGATGGTTTTCATTAACCCAATTATTAATTATAAAACTTCAACAATGAACAACATCAATATTTACTACAAAAAATACAAGTACAGCTTTAAGGAAAATACACTTTGCTATATCGCTGGCCTCTTTTGCATTTGCCTGCTGTTATATGTCGGTATCCTTTTATTTCCTTTAGCAGCTAAAGTAATAGAATACTTAAACCATGCAGTTGAAGCAATTGATAGTGCAATAAGAGGTTCTTACCGGTAAGTTACAATATGCATCATAAGCACTTTCCTGCAGCAGGGCAACACGCTATTAAAATTTACAATTCCACAACAATAAATAAATTCGCATGAAACAACAACGCAACTTAAAAATGATGATGATTACTGTTGTCATTTTATTTTTTACAACAAACATTTTAATGGCGCAAGTGCCACCAGCGGGAAAATACAACACTTCCAATTATTTGGAAGACAGGAAAGCTATTGAGGCATTACAAATGATTAATGACAGCACCGTCTATTTAAACGATGATTATATAGCCGTTGGCCCCGAGGGTAGGGTGAGTTACGGTTTTGAACAATGGAAGCAGGGCTTTGCAGAAAAGGGCGCTACTTTCAAATCTGTTACACCAAGGCCAGGCACTTACATTTTAAGGGTTTACAACGGCGATGCAGCGGTAAAGAATATGATACTGGATGTTGTATTTGCAACACCGGGCGGCGATTTTTCTATCACCGTTATAAGAACCGAAACCTACATAAAGCAAAATGGCAAATGGTATTTTGTTGCGAGCCAGGGAACAAGGCTGGCAAGCAAAGAAGATATGGAAGGCAAGAAAAAAAAACAATGAAGAGTAATTAAAAATGATTGCAAACAAATCATTACTACAGGTTAACTTTTAGAGCAAAACAACTGCGTTTATGAAACCTACTAAAACTATTGCACTCATTAGCTTATCAGGATTTATACTATTTTTTGTAATGGTATGCAGCCTGCATTTTTTAAGGCCAGATAAAAACATGCTTACTTGTTATGTAAGCGAATATGCAGTGGGCGAATACAGTTGGTTAATGATGATTGCTGGCTATTCGGTAACCATTGCCACAGCACTACTGCTTACAGGATTGTTACTGAATATTAGATCATCCAAAAAAAGTATTATTAGCCTGGGCATATTTTGTGTTGGATTTTTGTTGCTTACAATATTCCCAACAGATGTGCCAGTAGTACCCCCTACACCAACTGGCCTAATACATGCCCTAGCTGCCTTAATTGCATTGATCAGTCTAGCCATTTCAATGATTGCCTGGGGTTTTGTTTTTAAGAAAAATGACAACTGGAAAAGCTTTGCAACTCCGTGTATCTTTTTTGGTGTTTTGAGCCTGTCATTGTTTATTGTTCACTTTGCTAGCCCACTCCCCATAAGGGGATTAACACAGAGATTTTTATTGGTATGCGATATTAGTTGGCTGCTTTTGGTGAGCTGGAAATTGTATCGCAATGCAGTTTTAACTGTTTGATGATGGTGCTAATTATCGCCGCCGTGATTATTCCCTCATTCATCCGCAAGCCCACACTAAAAAGAGTGAACGCCGCCGCCTGCTATCCGACCAGCGGCTTACTGTAGCAGAGGCTTAGAAAGCAAATGGCTTTCGAAATAAGCCTGTTGGTCGGAAACGAGACTGCGGCGTAAGCTATTTTTTGATGCCGGGGTGTATTTAGCTCTTGCACATTGCTGCAATAGTGGCGGGCTCTGCACGGCACACACGTACTACACGGTAACCCGTCTGAGAACCCTAAATTCTTACGGTGACACGTAGCGAATGTAGATTTGGTTTTGGGAACTAAAACTTTCATGCCTTAGTAAAAGCCTTTTGTCAAAGGCAAATCTTACAAAACTGCCGCAAACATTTAGATCAATTATCGAAAGCCTCACAGAAATCCCTTATTAAGAAGCAAGTAACATTAAAACTTCTAAGGCGAGCCTCTGCAACATTTGCTCTGGTTGTAAGATTCATTTAACTTGTGCATACACACAACTGGAAAATCTTAAACCCTGCTATTAAGCTGCATACTAACATTTTCTGCTGATTACAAAAATGATTCTTCAAAAAAGAACAGATATACCAATATTTGCCGATAAGAGGTTAGATTTAAATATACTTGCTACCCAATTTAAGGAGTTGGCTTTGGCAACGGAAATAAATATCAAGTGTAACATTTCGATTTGTGATTATAAAAATTATTTTTTGTTACATCAGATAAAATTGTAACGCCAATTATATTGTATGTAAACCGGTTTATTAAAATTGAAACCAATTTAAATGTTATACTTTTTTTGGAGACTTTCAATAATATTTTAAACCGCTATATCCTTTTTAATTACTTAAAAATTACTGTAGCAAAATGATAACTGCCGTTTTAATAGATGATGAGAAAAATGCACTGGAAGTGCTGGAGATGAAGCTAAAAGAGTTTTGTAATGATGTAACTATTGTGTCATGCTGCGATAGCGGAGCCAAAGGTATAGAGGCAATATTAACGCACCACCCTGATATTGTTTTTTTGGATATTGAAATGCCACATCAAAATGGCTTTGATGTATTGAACGAAACAAGGCTGCTGGATTATGATGTAATTTTTACTACAGCCTACGATAAGTTTGCAATAAAAGCTTTTAAATTTTCTGCAGTTGATTACCTGTTAAAGCCAATAGATATTGTTGAACTGAGGCTGGCGGTAGAAAAAGTTATAAAGAAAAACAAGCACATAAACCTAAACGAAAAAATAAAAATATTATTCAGCCAGCTACAGGGAACGGATAAAAAATTAACTACTAAAATAGCACTATCCGTTGGTGACGGCATACAACTGATGGAGCCGGATGAAATTGTACGATGCGAAAGCGATAGCAACTATACTTATATCTTTCTTAGCAACGGCAAAAAAATAACCGTAGCTAAGACATTAAAAGAAGTGGAAGAAAATATTGCCGGAAGTCCGTTCTTTCGCATCCACCAGTCGCACCTTATCAACATAAACCATGTAGCAAAATTTATAAAAGGCGATGGTGCGTATGTAGTAATGAAAGATGGCACCAGCATCGCCATCAGCCGTAATAAAAAAGACGCTTTTATGGACACATTCAGAAAAATATAAACTATATTTCAAAATACCACAGCTCCATCACTCTTTAAAATACATTTATAAAACAAGCGCTGCTTATATATTCGCTTCTCTTTTTGCTTGCACACCCGCTGCATGCACAGCAGCCACCTGTGTTTAATTTTAAACGGATCACTGTAAAAGATGGCCTTAGTAACGATGCGGTTACCTGTATGTTTAAAGACAGCCGCGGCTTTATTTGGTTTGGTACAGCTGATGGATTAAACCGTTACGATGGCAAAAATTTTAAAATATACCGCCATAATAAAAAAGATAAATTTTCCATACCCGGCAACCAAATTGTAAAGATCGATGAAGATAAAAAAGGAAGGCTATGGATGGAAGTTTACAATACGGCCATCGCCTGCATGGATGTGTACAAGGAAAAGTTTACCAATTATTTTCACACTGATACGGATACCAATAGTATACAATATGGCAGTCTTTTATTATTGAGTAACACTGGCACCGTATACGCATACACAAATGATAAAGTGCAATGGCTTGATGAAACCACTGGCAAATTTCACAATATACCTCCACTAAACGATGGATTAAATTTTAAACCAGTTCGTCCCTTTAATAATGGCACTGGCTACCTTGCAAAGCTGGCAGACGGTTCCATTTGGGGTTATGGGTTAAATGGAATTTTCTTACTCAACGAAAGTGAAAAAAAGTTCCACCGCATTTACCCTGCTATGCTGCATGATGGAATTGATCTTTTTAAAGACCATTCCGGCAGGTATTGGTATGGGGAGTGGGAGGGCGGGTTAAGTGAACTACTGATTAAAGAAAAAAAAATAAAAACCTACATCCCAAACAACCGTATTGGCGGCCTAACGGAATATAAAGATGTAAACGGAAAATACTGGATACTGGCATCGGATGGCCAAACAGGAAATATTATAGCGCTTGATCCCGAAACGGGTAAATATAATTTACAGGCTTTTAAACCGGAAAATGAAACCATACCAAATACACTGCCGGGGTTCATTTATATTGATAATGAAAACAAAACCTGGGTTCTTAGCGCCAACGGTATATTCGTTTCGTCACCGACGGAACAAGCATTTAGAAAGATATGGCTGTACGACAGGGCTAAACCTTTTGATGCATTTTATGACGGATTGGTACGACATATTTTCAAGACAGGCAACGTCTATGCTGCAGCTGTACTAAACCAGGGTGTACATTTTTATGACAGCAATTTTGTTGAAAAAAAATTCATACGACAAATTACTGGAACCGGTGGCAGAAAAATAAATTGGGATGTAAGAAGCAGTACTATTTTACCGGATGGTAATTATATATTGGGTGGTAGCAATGGAGCCATGTTATGGAAGCCGTATAAAAATCCCGTCTTTATTTCAAAGCCGATTATTATTAATGAAATTGACATAAGCAATTACTGGCGGGATATGCTGCCCATTGATGACCACACTTACTGGGTAAGATTCGGCATTAATTTTATCTGGCAATTTGATACAAAGAAAAATGTTTTTATAAAAAAATACCAGCTTGGCGCTTTAGATAAATCACAGATTGGCATTCAGCAAATAGTATATGACAGCAATCATACATTGTGGGTAGCTACTGGTATTGGCCTGTATTATTTTGACGCTAAAAAAGATGCTTTTATAAAACAGCTACTGCCTTCAAATGAAAAATACGATCAATCTGCACAAACAGTAATCAATCACATTAATACCGCAGATAAAGGCTATTTGTGGCTTTGTACAGCAAACGGGATATTAAAGTACCAGCTTAATAACGGGCAAACAACTAGTTACAATCAGGAGAATGGGTTTACAACAAATACTTTTTACAAATCTATATTTGATCAGTCAGGTAAATTATGGATTAACCATAATTTCGGTATTTCAGTTATGGATACCTCAACAAAAAAAATAATAAATTACAATAGTCTTGATGGCTTACCATTGGGTACAAGCCAGCCGGATGGTGCTTTCTTTTTAACAGATAAAGATGAATTACTCCAGGGTAACCAGGGTGTATTAACCATCATCAACACTAGGTTGTTAAATACAAAACAGGCCCCACCAAAAGCTATCATTATGCATGTGGAAGGCAGAGACAGTTTAATTGTTTTTAAAACTAACCAAACCGGCATACCGGAAGTATCGGTAAATCTTGCAGACTTTCCTGTTAGCATTCTTTTCAATGTTACCAATTATACTGCAAATGCAGTAAGAAAATATTATTACAAAATGGAGGGTGTTGATTCAACCTGGCAGCCCTTAAAAGATGGCGCCTTTTCTATCAGTACTATTGCGCCAGGCAGGTACACAATATTTTTAACAGGCAGCATAAATGGCACCTGGGCCATTTCGCCACAATCCATCATTGTACACATCATCCCTGCCTGGCACCAATCTCTTTGGTTTAAAATTGCATGTGCCCTGCTGCTCACATTTTCATTATTCGCTTTTTTCAGGTGGCGGATAAATATGGCAAAAAAATCTGAAAGGCAACAAACAGAAATTCAAACGTTGAAAACAGAGGAACTACAGAATCAACTGGAGCAGGAACAGATTGCCAATTATTTTTCTACTTCTATACAGCACATTACTTCTATTGAAGAAGTGCTATGGGATGTTGCCCGTAACCTTATTGGCAAACTTGGTTTTGAAGATTGCATGATTTACCTGTGGAACGATGACAAAACCAAAATGGTTCAGCAGGCTGGCTATGGCCCCAAAGGCAGTATTGAAGAACTTAAAAAAGAAGTATTTGATGTGGTGCAGGGCCAGGGCGTAGTTGGTTATGTAATGCAACATAAAGAACCTGTCATTATCAACGATACCAGTAAAGACACCCGCTACAGATTAGATGAAATGAACAGGCTGAGCGAAATATGTGTACCCATGATACACAACGATCAGTTGGGAGGCATTATTGATAGTGAACACCGCCAGAAAAATTATTTTACAACAAAACACCTGCAGACACTCACCAATATTGCCACGCTTACTGTAAGTAAAATAAATGCTATTGAAACTGAAATGCTCTTGCAGAAAAAACAGCAGGAACTATTGATAACCAGTCAGCAGTTAGAAACTGCCAAACTAGATGCTTTACGCAGCCAGATGAACCCACATTTTATATTTAACAGTTTAAACAGCATTGAAAATTTTGTGTTGAAGAATGATCGTTTTCAGGCATCGCAATACCTTACCAAATTTTCAAGACTGATAAGGCTGATATTAGACCACTCCAATCAAAATACCATTTTAATACGCAGCGAAATTGATCTGTTGAAATTATACATTGAAATGGAAAGCCTGCGCTTTGAAAATAAGTTTGTGTATGAAATTTTGGGGCATGATATTGTACAGGCCGACACCACTGAAATACCTTCTATGCTGATACAGCCCTACATTGAAAACGCCATCTGGCATGGGCTGCTCCATAAGGAAACAAAAGGAAGATTATTACTCCACTTTAAAATGGTCGGTATAAAAAGGCTGCAGGTAATTATTGAAGACAATGGCATTGGCAGACAAAAAGCTATGGAACTAAAAAGCAAACAGGTGCTTAAAAAGAAAAGCTATGGCATGCAGATCACTGCAGACAGGATTGATATCATTAACCGCATTCAGCAAATGAATGCCTCTGTGCTGATAGAAGATTTAAAAGACACTGCCGGCAATGCTGCCGGAACAAAAGTTATTATTGAAATACCGCTACAGCCGCTGATGGCGTAAATAGGAACCTGGCTTTTCGAAGTGAGTGGATAACGTTGAGTAAACTTTATTACCCATTGCAGTTTAAGACATCCTTACTAACAAATACTGCTGCTCACTCAATATATTCCACAGTTAACAAACCAATCTATCAATAACATTTTAAGTATTTCTATTTT
>JAYTTM010000256.1:0-2095 GCA_043745055.1 Chitinophagaceae bacterium
TTAAAACCGAAATCACCTTTACCTTCTTTAATTTTTTGTACAACGATTGAACCGTCAATACCTGCATTGGAAGTTAAGCAACGCAAAGGCTCTTCCAAAGCACGGCGAACAATTGCCATTCCTGTTTGCTCATCAGCAATCTGGCCTTTTACTTTAGGCTCCAACGCTTCAATAGCACGGATATAAGCAACACCACCGCCTGGTACAATACCTTCTTCAACAGCAGCTCTGGTAGCATGTAAAGCATCGTCTACACGATCTTTCTTTTCTTTCATTTCAAGTTCGGTAGCAGCACCTACATATAACACTGCAACACCACCGGCTAATTTAGCCAAACGCTCTTGTAGTTTTTCTTTATCGTAATCGGAAGTTGTATTTTCTACCTGGGCTTTAATTTGATTAACACGTTCTGTAATTAATTTTTTCGTACCCTTACCACCAACGATTGTTGTGTTGTCTTTATCAATTGTTACAGAAGCTGCCTGACCTAAATAAGTTAAATCAGCATTCTCTAATTTAAAACCTTGCTCTTCGCTAACAACAGTACCTGCAGTTAAAATTGCAATGTCAGTCAACATTTCTTTTCTTCTGTCACCAAAACCAGGAGCTTTAACAGCAGCTACTTTAATAGTACCACGTAATTTGTTTACTACCAATGTCGCCAATGCTTCACCTTCCAAATCTTCAGCAATAATTAATAATGGACGGCCTGTTTGAGCAACTTTCTCCAGAATATGAAGAATGTCTTTCATTGCAGAAATTTTCTTATCATAAATTAATATGTAAGGTGTGGCCAATTCAGTCTGCATTTTTTCGCTATTAGTTACAAAGTACGGGGAAACATATCCACGATCAAATTGCATACCTTCTACGATATCAACTGTAGTATCGGTTCCTTTAGCTTCCTCAACAGTAATTACACCTTCTTTACCTACTTTGGCAAAAGCTTCGGCAATTAATTTACCGATTGTTTCGTCATTGTTGGCAGAGATTGTAGCAACTTGTTGTATTTTTTTGCTGTCGTTTCCAACAGTCTGGCTTTGAGACCTTAAATTTTCAACAACAATGCTAACAGCTTTGTCGATACCACGTTTTAAATCCATTGGATTGGCACCTGCTGCTACCATTTTAAGACCTTCGCTGATAATGCTTTGAGCCAATACAGTTGCTGTTGTAGTACCATCACCTGCAATATCTGCAGTTTTGGAAGCTACTTCTTTCACCATTTGAGCACCCATATTTTCGATGGCATCATCCAGTTCAATTTCTTTAGCTACAGTAACACCATCTTTAGTTACCTGTGGAGCACCAAATTTTTTCTCGATAACCACATTACGGCCTTTGGGACCCAGGGTTACTTTAACAGCGTTGGCCAATGTGTCCACGCCTTTTTTCATTTTGTTTCTTGCTTCGATATCGAAGTATATCATTTTTGCCATTGTAGTAGATTTTGTATTAAGTACTTAGTACGAAGACTTTGTACCTGTAAATTAAATAATTGTTTTTGTTCTGATGCGCTTGTCTTAATACTTATATCTAAGTACTAAGTACTCTTACACTATTGCAAGAATATCGCTTTCTCTCATAATTAAATATTCGCTGCCTTCTACTGTAATTTCGGTACCGGCATATTTACCATATAAAACGGTATCGCCAGCTTTAACAGTTACAGGCTCGTCTTTTTTGCCAGGGCCTGCTGCTATTACAGTACCACGTTGAGGTTTTTCTTTTGCTGTGTCTGGAATAATGATACCACCGGCAGTTTTTTCTTCTGCGGCAGCAGCTTTCACAATTACCCTGTCATGTAGCGGAGTAATGCTTAACTTTTTAGCCATAATCGTATTGATTTATTGTTAGTTAATTGATTTAGCCCGATTTATTTCGGGTGTACTTACTATTAGCGAATACTATACCAACTGAAATAAATTGAATTGTTGGCAGGTTAATTCATTGCTCTGTCAGTTAATTGCAGGTAATAGCAGACAATTTTTCACGAAGCCCATAAATGTGATGAACCTATAATTAAAACAGTACATTTGCGGTTTCAATAAAGCGAGTTTTTGAATGATTAGCAGAAGAAATATCCGCATTAAAG
>JAYTTM010000257.1:0-7637 GCA_043745055.1 Chitinophagaceae bacterium
ACAGAAATGACACCCAACCCAGAAACAATGAAATTTGTTGCTAACAAATTATTGTATCCCGGAAAAAGTATTGATTTTCCCGATGAGGTAAGTTCGGCACCATCTCCATTGGCGCAGGAGTTGTTTACCTTTCCGTTTATAAAATCAGTTTTTATTGCCAGTAATTTTATCACGCTTACCAAAACCGGCGAAACCGACGATTGGCAGGATGTGATACCGGCAATCAAGCAATTTTTAAAAGAATATCTGGAAGAAGGCAAAGCGGTAGTAAATGAAGAAGCCATCGCAGCTATGAAAACAGAAAGTAGCAATGAAGTAAGTGCAGATGATGACGATGTGGTAAAACGCATAAAAGAACTGCTGGAAAATTATGTAAAACCTGCTGTTGAAATGGATGGTGGTGCTATACAGTTTAAGAGTTACGAAGATGGTAAAGTAAACCTGATGTTGCAGGGAAGTTGCAGTGGTTGCCCTTCTTCAATGATTACATTGAAATCTGGTATTGAAGGTATGATGAAACGTATGATACCGGAAGTGAAAGAAGTGGTGGCAGAAGCGGAGTAGCACTCCCCCAATCCCCTAAAGGGGGGTAAAAAAATATAATTGAAGCATCTCCAAGAGATGCTTTTTTATTGCCATTATTGCCAATAAAAAAACAGCCCTAAGGTTATATTTTCTTCAGTTCTTTTTTGGTAAGTTCATTTTCTATATTGCCTGTGTTTAAAGTTGTGGCGGGTTCAAACAGCATAATTTCTACTTCATCTTTTGCAACAGGTTTATGCTCTACCATTTTTGGTACAATTAAAAATTCACCTTCATTGATGCTGATAATTTTATCCCGGAGATGCATATCAAAACTCCCCTTCACCACATAAAACAACTCATCTTCATTTACATGATGATGCCATACAAATTCGCCCTTAAACTTTACCAATTTTACCAGCTGGCCGTTAAGCTCTCCTGCAATTCGTGGATTAAAATAGTCGCTGAATAGAGAAAGTTTTTGGGATAGATTTATTTTTCCCATCTAATAAAGATAAAAAAAATCCTGCCGCTTTCGTGGCAGGACGAGGTAATTTGATTCAAGATTTTAAAAGAAAAACTGCTCCTTAATAACTTTTCCATCCTTTACTTCAAATACAGCAACCTCATCCATCTTCATACGGCCAGCACCTTTCATTGTTACATCCATGCCCATTGCCACACTGAAAAAATTTCCACCTACAACAGGCTCGCTGCAATAGCCGCCATGCATTGCTTCGATACTTTCATTAAAAGCTTTGCCTTTGGCTTTTATTTCATCTAACCCCGTTGTTATAGTTGCCATTCCCATTGCGGCGGCATGTTCGGGCTCAATACTCACTACATCGGCACTGTATAGTTCATCCTGTATGGCCATCCAGTTGCCTGCTTTTTCCAACTCCATATATCGGTTGGCCACTTCCTGTGTTGTCATAAAAATTATTTTTTAAGATTAATGTTTAAAAAAAGAAAAGTACAGTGTTTTTTATTAAAATGGTATAAAATTATTTTTAAGCTGTAAAATAAAAGGATGAATGAATTTTAATTGGTAGCACCAGCTTTGTTTCCGGCAATCCAGATAAGCATAAAATATACTTTAATGATAAATGTGTAGCAACTTTATTAGCCAAACTGTAAAAGATATATAACTATAGGGAACGCACTTTTTTATTTGTAAGGTTTTACCTTTGAACTATGCCAGAAATTTAATTCATTTTAATTACCCGCTTTATTACCCGGTAGTTTTATATTATAGTAATTGTATGTGCCTAAATTTAGCTTGGTGACGCTTTTGCTAGATAAAGAAGTAGCCAATTCACAAAAACGCTATAGAACGAGAATGTACAAAAAGAAGAAAACATTTACATGGACTTAACAGAGATATGGCAGCAGTTTACAGATGGAATGAAACAAACAGGCTGGATGGAATACATTGCCGTTTTTGCAGGGATAGCCAGTGTTTAGTATTCGAGGGCAGAAAATATTTTGGTGTATCCGGTAGGGCTTATCAACACAATATTTTATGTTTATTTAAGTATCAAAGGCCAGTTGTTGGGTGAGGCATCTGTAAATTTGTATTACACCATCATGAGTATTTATGGATGGTATTTGTGGACTAAAAAAAATCAGCAAAAGGAACATATTGTTCACATCACTTATTCCAATAAAAAATGGTGGATCTACCAATTGATATTTTTTGCAGCTTTTTACATCATCATATTTGTATCACTTTCTTACCTGAAAAAGAATTTTGCTCCGGGTGTTATTCCGTGGGCCGATGCATTTGCTTCTGCTACAGCTTTTACCGGAATGTGGCTGATGACAAAGAAAAAAGTAGAAAGCTGGTACTGGTGGATTGCAACTAATATAGCGTCCATTCCTTTGTACTTTGTAAAGCAGTATGTATTTACAAGTGTGTATTATTTTGTATTATTAATAATGGCTGTATTTGGATTAATGGAATGGATAAAGAGAGCCAATTCAAAATTAAAATAGATTATTGATATGGTTAAGCCATCTACTTATTGCGAAGCCATTGGCTTTATGAAAAACGGCGACGTAAATGTTCACAAGGAATATCATGATCTGTATTATGGTTTTCCAATTGATGATGACAATGAATTATTTTGTCGCTTGGTGTTGGAGATTAACCAGGCCGGACTAAGCTGGACCACCATTTTAAAAAAGCAGGAAAGCTTTAGAAAAGCCTATCATAATTTTAACATTAAAAAAGTAGCAGCTTATATGGAAAAAGATTTTGAACGGCTTATGAATGATGCAGGTATAATCCGCAACCGTTTAAAGATTAATGCGGCAATTGAAAATGCAAAAACCATCATACAAATTCAAAAAGAATTTACTTCTTTTAAAAACTGGCTCAATCACCATCACCCCAAACCAAAACACGAATGGACGTTGTTATTTAAAAAAACATTTCGCTTTACAGGGGGAGAAATTGTAAATGAGTTTTTGATGAGCACCGGTTATTTGCCGGGAGCCCACCATGAAAGTTGTCCCGTATTTAAAAAAGTAATTAAGGCAAAGCCAGCCTGGAAAAGAAAATAAATTATGCCAAAAAAAATTGTTGTAATAGGGCCCGAATCTACCGGTAAAAGTACTTTGTGCCAAATGCTGGCTGTCCATTACCAAACTGTATGGGTAAAAGAATATGCAAGGGAATATTTATTGAAGAACGGAACCGCATACAGCTTCGAAAATTTATTGGATATTGCAAAAGGGCAAATTGCTTTGGAAGAAGCGGCACTACATTTAATTAACGAAAAAAATAATACTCACGCAATTGATATTGCAAATTCACCATTAACTATTCACCATTCACCCCTCTTCTTCGACACCAATATGTATGTAATGAAAGTTTGGTGTGAGTTTGTTTTTGGTAAATGTCATCACTGGATTTTAAACCAGATTGTAGAAAGAAAATACGATTTGTATTTACTCTGTAATATTGATTTGCCCTGGGTTAAAGATGAATTGAGGGAATACCCTGATTTATTAACAAGGGAAAAATTATACCATCAATACAAGGATATAATGATTAATCAAGAGGTGCCCTGGATTGATATCAGCGGCAATTATGATGAACGCCTTCAAAAGGCCATCGTGGCTGTTGATGCCTTACAACAAACCAATTTGTAACGTTAAACCTGTGGTTGCACCCACAATAAAAACATTAGCGGCTTATCTTCGTAACCAATGAAGCGGATTTACTACATTTATTTTATCAGTATCGTTTTTTGTTGTTCCTGCGCCAGCAGCTACAAAACCTACCAGGCAGATAAAAAATTTTCACGGCAGGCGCTTCAGCAGGATTACACATTGCTGAGAAATATTCTGGAGCAAAAGCACCCCGCCATTTATTGGTACACACCCAAACAA
Source organism: Chitinophagaceae bacterium (assembly GCA_043745055.1). Lineage (GTDB taxonomy): Bacteria > Bacteroidota > Bacteroidia > Chitinophagales > Chitinophagaceae > Ferruginibacter. The sequence continues at coordinate 3,919 of JAYTTM010000257.1, forward strand.
CAGATGGATTTTTACTTTGACAGTCTGTACAATAACATTGCTGATAGCATGACGGAACTGCAATTTGGGTGGCAGGTAATTGCTCCGCTTACGCAAAAAATCCACTGCGGTCACACTACTTTCAGCATGAGCAACAACTGGAGACGGTACGTAAAGAATAAACATATACCATCTTTTCCATTGTTTGTAAAAACATGGGACGATACGATGGTGGTAAGTGCCAACCTCAACAAAAAAGATACAGTTTTTAAAACCGGTACTGTAATAACTGCCATCAACAATGTACCTGTAAAAACATTGCAGCAGCAAATGTTTCAATACCTGCCTGCAGATGGGTATGCCAGTAATGTAAACTACATTAGGCTTAGCAGCAATTTTCCTTACTTCCATCGCAACATATTTGGTATTTTTAAAAATTACCGGGTAGAATATATTGATAGCAATGGCCAGGCAAAGTCTACCTTACTTCCCATGTGGAGTCCGCCAAAGGATACCACAAAAGCAATAAAAAAAAGGATAGAAGCGGTGTCGGAAAAAAAACCCCGGAGTCTGCGGAAAAGGGAAAGACGGGAAAGTTACCGGTCGTTGGAAATTGACAGCAGTATAAACACAGCAACATTTACCCTCAATACATTTAGTGGCGGCGGTGGCAGACATTTAAAAAGATTTATAAAGCAAACGTTTATACAATTACGCAGAGACAGCATTCAAAACCTGATACTCGACTTACGCAGTAATGGTGGCGGCGATATTGATTTGTATGCCTTGCTTACCAGGTACATTCGCAATACGCCTTTTAAAGTAGCCGATTCTGCTTATGCTGCTGCAAAGTCTTTAAAGCCTTACGGTAAATATATCAATCAAAGCTTTTTAACCAACCTTGGCCTGTTTTTTTTAACTAAAAAAAGGCAAGATGGTAATTATCATTTTGGCTTTTATGAACGGCATACTTTTAAGCCTAAAACCAACAATCATTTTAATGGTAAAGTTTATGTACTTATAAACGGGCCAACTTTTTCTGCTTCCACGCTATTTTGCCATGCAGTAAAAGGCCAGCAAAATGTTACCCTTGCAGGAGAAGAAACCGGCGGCGGCTGGCATGGCAACAGTGGCATTATGATACCGTATATTACCTTACCTATAACAAAACTAAAAGTAAGGTTACCCTTGTTCAGGATAGTACAATATAACCACGTACCCAAAGACGGTAGCGGTGTAACACCGGATATGTACATACCACCAACGGTTGAAGGCGTAACAAAATCATTGGATAGAAAGATGTTGATTATAAAGGAGCAGATAAAAAACGGGCAGCAGTAATTAAGGCGGTTTTATCCGATCAAAGTGCAAAGTCAATAATTCAATATATTTCCTGCTTGGCTTATGTGGACTGTTACTCCTTTTTTATCTGGCACTTATTCACATCGTTGTTCAAATATTTTTTATCTTGAAGGAATTATAAGCAATCTTTTATCTTTGAATTGAATTAAAACTATTTTATGAAGTTTATTGTGTCTTCTTCTGCCTTGCTTAAACAATTGCAGCAAATTAACGGCGTTATAAATGCCAATACGGTACTGCCTATTCTGGAAGATTTTTTGTTTGAAATTGAAAAAGATAAGCTCACGGTAGTGGCTACTGACCTGGAAACAGTGATGAAAGTACACCTTGATATTGAGGCTAAAGAAAGCGGCAAGGTTTGTATTCCTGCAAAAATATTGATAGAATCGTTGAAGAACCTGGCAGAGCAGCCACTTACTTTCAACATTGATAATAAAACCTTTGCCATTGAGCTTACAAGCGATAATGGTAAGTACAAGGTGATGGGCGAAAATCCGGATAACTTTCCTAAAGAGCCTGTGGCAGATAATGCTAACTCCTTTACCATGAGTTCATCTGCATTGGTTACAGCCATCAATAAAAGTTTGTTTGCTGTAAGCAATGATGACCTTCGTCCGGCAATGACGGGTGTTTTTTTTGAGCTGGATCCCAAAGGCCTTACCTGTGTAGCAACGGATGCACACCGCCTGGTAAAATACAAACGCACCGATGTAAGCTGTCCTAAAACAGATACATTTATTGTTCCCAAAAAACCATTGAATCTTTTAAAAAGTGCTTTGCCAAATAATCAAGATGAGTTAACACTTTCTTACAACAGCAATCACCTGTTTGTAAAACATGGCGGTACCGAACTGGTGTGCCGGTTAATTGATGCCCGCTTTCCTGATTACCGGGTGGTAATACCGGTTGATAACCCTTACAAGCTTACTGTAAATAAAAGTGACTTTCAAAATGCCTTGCGCAGGGTGAGTGTGTTTAGTAATAAAAGCACCAACCAGGTGGCACTAAGCATTACCGGCAGCGAATTACAGCTTGCTGCGCAGGATGTTGATTTTAGCTTTGAGGGTAACGAAAGAATGGCCTGCCAGTACGATGGCGAAGATTTACAGATAGCCTTTAATGCCAAATTTTTAATAGAAATGCTGAATGCAGCAGAAACAGCGGAGATTAATATTGAGCTCAGCACTTCTACCAAAGCAGGAATTATTAAACCTACCGAAGAAGATGAGAATGAAGAATTACTGATGCTGGTAATGCCGTTGATGCTGAACAATTAATACAATAAATGCTTACTTATACACCGGGTTTTATACACCCGGTTTTTTTATGAGTACCCTATTTCACTTCTCTCCCTTTCCAGCTATAACTACCAAACTTTCCCAACCATCCTGCAACCACCGTATATAAAATATGAAAGGGCTGTGCAAACGGAAAAAAATACAGCAGTTTGCTGTTACTAAAGAATGCAGCTACTGGAAAAAGAAATAATAATTCTACCAGCGTTTTAGCAACAATCAATCCAAGCATATGATAAAGCATGGAAGTAAAGAAGAATGATGCAATGATTAAACCTATCAACCAAACGTTGAAAAAATAAACCAGAACCAGCACAAAAAAAATTCTTTTATCATCATATTTATCAGCCTTGCTGGCCCAGCGGATACGTTGACTTATAAAGGCTTTCAGGGTGGGTGCAGGTTGTGTTTGCACAATTACTTCCGTAGATTTAATGAACAAAACTTTTTCGGGGTACAATCCAAATATTTTGTGCATTAGCAGCATATCATCGCCACTGGCAATATGATCAATTCCTTTAAAGCCACCTACTTCTTCAAATACTTTTTTAGTGTAAGCAAGGTTGGCGCCATTGCACATGCTATGTGCTTTTTTATAAACCGAAGCGCCGGTTATGCCTTGTAGCACCATAAAATCTAACGACTGAAAAATGGATAACCATTTAGCACCCAAACCATCGCTTTGTATTATGGGAAGAAATGATACCGGCATTACCATCAATGCCGCATCGGTTTGTCTGTAAAATTCAGCGATGGTTTGTAACCATTTTTCCGGAATAATACAATCCGCATCAGTAGTTACTATTAATTGACCAGTGGCTGTTGAGATGGCAATTTCAATTGCCTTTTTTTTGTAAGAGTTTATAATTCCATTTTGCAAAATATCCTGCAAAGAAATAAGCCGAATGTTTGTTGCCGGATAATTTTTTACAATGGATGCAGTATCATCTGTTGAGTGATCATCTATAACTAACACTTCGTACAAATGCAAGGGATAGCTTTGCCGGCAAATAGAATCAAGGCAGGCTTTAATGTTTGCAGATTCGTTGCGGGCAGGAATGATGATGGAAATTTTAACGGAAT
>JAYTTM010000258.1:0-7623 GCA_043745055.1 Chitinophagaceae bacterium
TTATTATCCGTTCGGGTTGATCCAACAAGGGATTAGTTCTAAGGCGGCAGGTACTCTTGAAAACAGATATAAATACAACGGCAAAGAGCTACAATCAAAAGAATTTAGTGATGGTTCTGGGTTAGAATGGACTGATTACGGTGCAAGGATGTATGACCAGCAAATAGGCAGATGGCATCGGACTGATAATAAGGCTGAATTATATCAAAATATAACACCTTATGCATACGCAGCAAACCAACCAACAAATGCGATTGACCCAGATGGTAACCTTGTTATTTTCATTAATGGTATGCATACTGGTGATGGCGGTAAACCAGATTATTGGCGAAGAACAGTTACTGAAAAAACTTTAGTTAGTTCAACATCTACAGGAATAAATAGTTTTGGTATACCTTCTTACATTGATAAATATAAGACTACTACAAGGCAGGAGAACTTTGACTTAAGTGTTATGGACAGATTTAATGACCATAAAACAATCCAGAATGATTTACAGTATCTAGATGGGGCATTAGGTGGCAATAAAGGATTTCCACTTAATATGTCAGAAGGTCTTAGAGAAGGAATGGGACATGCATATGGCAAAGCTCATGTAGAAGAAATTATAAATAGCCTCGAACATACGGGGGGTGTTATCTCCGAAACTCTCAAAATTGTTACGCATAGTATGGGAGGTGCTTATGGAAAAGGGTTTGTGCAGGCTATTATTGAATGGGCAAAAGCAAATCCAGAAAAAGCTAAAGGGTTGAATATCGCTGTGTATGATTTTGCTCCTTTTCAACAAAATGAGATGAAGGCTGTAGCGGGTGCTACAACATATCAATTTGATAATTCTGGGGATATGGTAGTTGGATATGGTCTTTTTGGAGGAAGTATGTTTAATAAGCAAGAAGGTGTTGAAGACAGAAATAAGAAGGGTGGCGGCAGTCATTCTATTTTTGATTTTTTAAACCGAGTTAATCAACTTGAACCAGGTAAGTATGTTTATCAAAATGGACAATTTGTAAGAGTTGATTAATCTAATATTATGAGTAAAAAATATAGCTCTATTAAAATAACGATTTACTGGACAGTAGCCGTACTTATTGTTGGCTTGATCAGTGGAGTAATTGCAAATAGTAATGCTTCTGGAGGAGAGCAGAAGTTATTTACTTATGTTGCTTATTCAATAGCGATTGCTTTGATTGGTGTTGTTTTAATAAATTTAGGAACACTATTTTTCTATCGGGGGCTGAGTATAAGAACTCGTCTGTTTAGTGCGGGTTTTATAATTGTATCCTTGATTTTCTTATACCCGCTTTTTAAAGGTGTAGTAGATAGCCAATATGATGTAGTAGAGAAAACAAGATATATTGGTTCTGATAAAATTGATATTAAAATAGAATATTACATGAGCAACGATACATCAAAAATTATTAGAAGCGAGAGCTTTTGGAAAAACGGGAAGAAAGATAGTACCTGGACTATTTATGACAGAAGTGGAAATATTGTTGAGCAGATGAAATACAGGGACGATCAGTTAATTGAATCTATTAAATAAAAACAATAAAGCCCGGTACTGCCGGGCTTTATTGTTTTAAATTGCTTTAAGCTTTACATTTTTGATAAGCGCACCACCATACAGGCGCAGGAATGAGGGGCGGGCAATGAGTGCAGGTTTCCTGTGCCAGGCGTTTACTAAAGTTTGATAATAAAAGAACTAAAAGCCAGCAATACAAAAAAGGTGCTGCTGGTTTTTTTATGCGTCATCATTTAACCAGAAAGGGTTTTTGGAAGTATTAAAGATGCGGTAAACGGCGACGGTGTTATGATCGGTAAGTTCGTAAAGGATGATGTAGGGGAATTTTTTTATCACCCTGTAGCGGACAGTATCATACATAAAAGAACCGGAAGCAGGTACTTTTTTTAGTTGGGTAAATGTGTTTTGTATGGCGGTATTAAATTTTTTGCCCAACCCTTTTTGTTGTTTATTGTAATAGTCAATACTATTTTGCAAGTCATTAAAAGCAGTAGGGGTAATTTTTATTTTATACGCCATTAATCAACCTTTAAATTATTTTTCACATTGTCCCAGTCTAATAAGTAGCCGGGATTTTTTTTACATGCTGCACGTTCAGCCTCTACCGCTTTTTTTTGTGCCTCTGTCAGTACAAAAGCTTTATCAACAGCAGGAGTATCAATTTTCACAAAATCGAATTTTTGCAAAAGTTCCATCATAAAAGATACCTGGGTATCGGGTATGTGAATAGATATTTGTTTCATGGTTAAAATTAATTAGTGAGCGTAAGCCTTACCTGTTTTTGCATCCCTGATAACTGCGTTAGCTAAAAAAATAAGTTTGTCTTTTAGTGTAGGCTCCAGGTCTTCGATATCATGTATAAGGCGTAAAGTTTTTTTATCAACAGCAACATTTTTAGCATCGCCTGCCAAATAATCCAAACTAACTTCTAAAGCATCCGCAATTTTTTTTGCCACTTCAATAGAGGGCATTACTTCTCCCCGTTCGTATCTGCCAATCATTTCCCGGGATACACCTACAGACTTAGCAAAATCAGTTTGAGAAAGGGTTTTAGCCTTTCTGAGTTCTGTTATTTTATTACCAATATTCATATAAAAGACATTAATGAGACTAAAAAGTAACTGTATTGTACAAATTTAGTGGATAAAATGGCGCAAATAAAAATAATAGTGTGTACATAAATAGAGATATACCAGTTACATTTGTGACATAAAAGTCTCAAATAAAAATTTATCCACATGGAGTTAAAGGAAATCAAACAGCAGCTAAGTATTAACCAGGTGTTGAGCCATTACAACCTGAAACCCGATAAAAACCAAAGATTAGTTTGCCCCTTCCATCCGGACAAAACCCCATCATTACAAATCTATCCTGCAACAAATACTTACTGTTGTTTTAGCAGCAATTGCAAAGCTGGCACTGGCGACCAAATACAATTTATAGAACTCAAAGAGAACTGCAACAAACATGAAGCTTTATTAAAAGCAACAGCGTTACTCAATGGCAATGCACTTACAACAGCACAACCACCAGCAGCAAAATTATTTATCGAAGCAGAACCCACGCCTAATGGCGGGCAGGCATTAGAAAAGATTGCAGTGATAACAAAGCTGTTTAAATATTTTACGAAGGCATTGCCACTAACAAAGAAAGCAGTTGATTATTTAGAAGGCAGGGGCATCAATTACAAATTACATGAAGCAGGTTACAACTCTGGCGACTGGCATCATAAGTTGAATGAAAAGAACTTTATTGCAAGCTGTGAGCAGTACGGATTATTAAAATCAAAGCCAGCCGGAGGTTTTACGGTGTGGGCAAAAGATTGCATCATCTTCCCATTAAAAAATATTGACAATAAAATTGTGAGCCTATACGGCAGAAGCATTACCAATAATGAAGAGAGCAGACATTTTTATTTAAGTAACAGATGCGGATTGTATCCAGGTTATCCAAGTTTGCAAACAAAGAAATTAATCATTGTAGAAAGTATCATTGATGCAGCCAGCTTGTTACAACAGGAAGCAATAAAAAGTAATTATACAATCTTATCACTCTACGGAACAAATGGATTAACAGACGAACACCAACAAAGCATTATAGCATTACCACAGTTAGAAGAAATTATTTTAATGCTCAATGCAGATGAACCTGGCGAAGTTGCCACGGCTAAACACACCGTTACTTTAAAACAGCTTCTCCCTGAAATCAAAATAAGTAAAGTAACCTTACCGGCAGGTGAAGATGTAAACAGTTTATTGCAAAGCCATGACGACCCAAAAATATTATCAGACCTGATAGAACAACGAACCGATTTTTCTTTTTCAATTGAAAAAGAAAAATCTGAAATAATCCTTGCAGCACAGCAAAGCAAGTTAGATACAAGGAACAACGAACTATTAATTTATGATAACTGTGAATTATATTTTGAAGTATTAGGCGGTATAAAAATTACAGGCTTAGACCGTATGAAAGTAACATTGAAAATAAAGCACAAAGAAAAAACGACCATGCCACAATGGTACAGTTTAGATTTATATAACCAGGTGCAAAGAGAACAAACGATAAATAATGTAGCAGAAACTTTAGAACTCAGCAGCCAGCAAACCACCAATACCTTTATCAATCTCATTACAGAACTGGAAAGCCACCGCATAAAAAAGATAGAAGCACTGCAACCCAAAGAAAAAATAAAAAATGAAATCACCGCAGGGGCAAGAACCACCGCCACCAACGAACTAAAGAAACCAAAGCTCTTGCAACGAACCAGCCAGCTTATACAACAATGCGGCATTGTAGGCGAAGAAACAAACAGCCTGATAGCTTATTTAATTTACACCAAACGTAAACAGGAAATACCATTGCATGTAATGTTTTTGGGAAGCAGCGGAAGCGGTAAAACTTATTTGCAGGAGCGGATTAGTGAGCTGATACCTGAAGAAGATAAATTAGAGATAACACAGATTACAGAAAATGCTTTGTATTATTTTAAACAGGAAGAACTAAAAAATAAATTATTGCTGATAGAAGATTTAGACGGGGCAATGACCGTGTTTTATCCATTGAGAGAGTTACAGACCAAAAGAAGAATATCAAAAACGGTAACACTCAAAGACAGCAAAGGGAATTTAAAAACGATTACGCTGACCGTAGAAGGCCCTGTATGTGTAAGCGGCTGTACTACCAAGGAAAAGATTTATGAGGACAATGCAAACCGCTGTATCCTGTTATACACCGACCAGACAAGAGACCAGGACAAACGTATCAATGAATATCAAACAAAACTTTCTGCAGGTGAGATAAACAGGGAGAGAGAAAGCCAATACAAAGAACTTTTTAAAAATATGCAAAGGGTTTTACGGCCAATCAATATTATCAATCCTTATGCAAAATATATTGAACTGCCGGAACAGGTTTTTAAACCGAGAAGAACAATGACTTTGCTTTTAGGCTTTATAGAAGCAGTAACATTTTATCACCAGTACCAACGGGAAGTAAAAAAAGATACCAGCGGCCAGCTTTACATTGAAACAAATATCGAAGACATAGAAGCAACATTTAATTTGCTGAAAGATGTTTTGTTTAGCAAGAGCGATGAACTGACGAAAGCAGCAAGAAGTTTTTTAGAAGATTTAAAACTATGGCTTAAAAAAGAAAATAAAGAATCGTTTGCAGCCAAAGAAATCCGCAAGCTGTTGAGATTGGCACCAGCCACATTAAAGCGTTACCTGTCCGAATTAGAAAGGTATGGTTACATCAAATCAAAAGGCAACCGGTATGTAAAGTATGAGTACAGCATCAGCGATTACGAAGAATACACAGCTCTACAAAATAGCATTGATAAACATTTGCAAGATGTGCTTGCAAAAATAAAGGCTCTTTAAAGTCCCTCCTTCGGAGGGATTTAGGGAGGCTTGTAGCTCACTGGCCCAGTAGTGGCTCACTAATGTAAATGAGCCACTCAAATACAGTGCAGTAAAGCATTACAGCTTAGTGGCTCACTGGCTCACAGAAAAAGACTATTAGCAAAAATTATTTTTATGAAAAAGAAACCAATCCGGTTGCAAAGCAGCCAGTATATTTTATTGCTTGAAAGTTTTACAGAATGGTTGCAGTTACTTAATTATTCTGAGTTCAGCATACCGGGTTTATCCAGGACAGTGAGAGAATTTTTTTATTACCAGGAAGCCATTGGGAAATTATTATTGGAGCAACTGACTGCAACAGATGCAAACGGATTTATGGAACTGTTACAGGCAAAAGGGATTTACAGTAATGGACATATCAATAAACAAATACAGGGCTTAAAATTATTGAGCCGTTACATCCGGGAAACAAAAAGAAGCATCGTAGCATTTAATTTATATAGGCTGGAGCAAAAGAGAAATAAACCATCATGGCTGACCAAAGCAGAAATGCAGCAACTCTATGAAGCAATAACAGAAACGGTTTTAGGAATAAGGGACAAAGCAATGCTGGCAGTTTTTTATGGTTGTGGGTTAAGATTAAATGAAGGTGCCAGCGTTGAACTGAATGACATTGACAGCACCAGAAAAGTATTACATGTAAGAAAAGGGAAGCATTACAAAGAAAGGTTTGTACCGATAGCAGAAAAGAACTTTGAAGAAATAAAATTATATACAGACTATGCCAGGCCCCAACTGTTACAGGAAAATAAAAACAATGCGTTGTTTTTAAATGCACACAATGGCAAGCCCATCGGCAAACAAATGTTGTACATCAGGATAAAACAATTAGCGAAGAAAGCGGATATCAAAAAGAAAGTTGGCACACATACTTTACGGCACTCAATAGCAACACATCTTTTACAAAGCGGAATGAAATTAGAAAGGATACAACAGTTTTTAGGACATGGCGACTTAGACAGCACACAAATTTATACTCACCTTACAAATGAATCCTGATGAACTTTACAGACTATTTATTGCAGAAGCAGTACAGCGAAATAACAGCCCATCATTACAATGTTTACATACAAAGGTTTTTAGCCTGGTTAAATGATGAAGAACTGAAAGCCGAAACATTTACCTACACAGATTTATTAGAGTTTATGCGGCATTGCCAGAACAACGGCATTACAAAACATACGGTGCAAATGATATTAGGAATTGTAAGGCATTACTGCAATTATTTAATCGTTGGGCAAAAAAGAAATGATAACCCTGCAGCCGGAGTTTTTATAAAAGGATTGGTTAGAAAGTTGCCAACAAATTTATTAAGTATAGAAGCAATGGAAGAACTGTACAAACAATACAGCATACAGTTAAGTGTGGATGCTTCAAAGAAAATAATGTTAGGGCTAATGATACACCAGGGCATTACAGTTGGCGAGTTAATGAGACTGGAAGCAATACATATCAAACTGAAAGACGGAAAAATATTTATCAAAGGAACGAAGCGGAGCAATGAGCGTTTATTAAATCTTCATGCAAGCCAGGTTACAGAATTACAACAATACATCAGCAGCAACAAGTTTAAAGAAGGTTATCTATTTATTGAGCCAAGAAAAAAAGAAGTGAGCAAAAGAAACATCAACAACCGGATACAATACATGCTGCATCAACTAAGACAGCTTAATCCAAAAGTGATAAACCCAAAACAAATCCGCAGCAGTGTGATAACAGAATGGTTGAGAAAAAATAATTTACGACAGGTTCAATACATGGCTGGCCATAAATATGTGAGTTCAACAGAACGTTACCAATGCAACAACCTTGATGATTTACAAAACGAATTGCAGCAACATCACCCCATGAAATGAATACAGCCCGACGCACAGGCACGGCTAAGGCTTGACCCACACACAGAAGCCAGCACACCAAGCCTTATGCGGTGTTGCAGTCAGTTTTTTATGTCATGGTTTTTGTAAGCCGACACACCTGCAGCACATTTATTTTTTTAGAAAAGACAGAAAAAAAAATAAAAGAGCTGTAGCCAACACACAGAACAAAAACACACGCCATAAAAAAACTGCCTGAAGCTAAATAACATAATGTGGCATTATAGGCGTTTTTCCTACGCTTATGTAAACATGCCACCGCTAAAAAGCCTATAACATCACATTATATTAAATAGCCAACACC
>JAYTTM010000259.1:0-7618 GCA_043745055.1 Chitinophagaceae bacterium
CCTTCCCTTGGGGTAAATAAAAAATTTCCCATTCCAAATTTCAACGGGTGAAAAGCAGTAATGGTATCTCCTTTTTCGTTCAACAACCAACCAGAAAAGTTTACCCCATTGCCAAATTGGTTGTTTACTTTAAAACCCACTTTACTTTCAATCCCATTTACCAGGTTTCCTCCTTCCGGAAAAAAAGATATTTCATAAGTCATTTTTTTGGGGTGATTGTTTTCGGAGTAAATTTTTTGAGCATTAATAATGGTTAGTTGCTTTTCAAAAAAATAATCAGCCCCTTCATTTTTCATCCAATTGGTGTAAGCCCTCAACCGGTAATTACCGGAAACGATGCTGTTAGGCAAATAAAAAGAACCGCTGCCTTTTCCTTCTTTTAAAGCAACTTTAGCCTGCAAAACCGGAAGGTTATTTTTATCCAAAATTTCTATATATGCTACTTTACCAAAATTGAGCGGCTTGTGGAAATAAGCATCTACATTATAGATTTTAAACCAGCAAATTTCTCCGGAAGTGTAGTTGTTTTTGTCGGTATGTACAAAAATCTTCTCTTGTAAATGATATTGCCGATACTTGTCAAATTTATTTTCAATACTACTTTTTATGTATTGCTGCGCCTGCAATTGCATTGCCAGCATACTAATCAACAGCGTTACGATATTTTTTTTTGGCAACTGCATATTTAAATTGAAAGGAGAATAAGAAATAAACAAAGATGATTCGGTTTTTACATGATTCGTTTTTATTCTAAGGCCAAAAAATTGGTTTAACATTGGTTCCGGTCAAAGTGCAATCAACACAATATTCAGGTGCCGCATTAAAAGTAATAATGGAAAAAATATAGGTCTTTTCAGGATTTATTGGCAGCATCCCCGTTGCTTTTACAGTAATACTATCGGGATCATTTTCTATTATTTCCTGTTGGCAGGTGGTTGTGTACACCCAATCAGGCAGTTCTGAATTTTTTATAAAAATTCTTTTTTTCTGTATCGTACAAATATTAAAAAATCCTATAGTTGGCTGGTTTGGGTTAGAAATGCAATGAATATTTCCATTTAATTCAGAAGGTTGTGCATCAAAAATGGAACCCACAGATTCTGTATTTTTTTTCATCCTTTCTAAAAATTCATATCCTTCTTTGCTCCAGGCATATTGAGTAACGAGGATAGAATATAGCACACTTATTTTTTGATCTGCATTCCCGATAAAATTTATTGGAAGATGGATAATATCACTGCTAAGTTTAGCTGATGAACCTACTATAAGTGACGTTGAAGCATTGTCTTTCCAGCAAATATAAATTTGAGGATCGCCTGCATCTCTGTAAACAACGCCTACATTTTTATAATCGGGCGCTGGCCCCGTTTTAAATTTTAAGGAAGCAAAAAATGCTGAATGAAACTCCCATGTTTCGTTGTATTCCCATTGATAATAACGGGTATTGTTTTTTGGATCGTGTGTATTAATGTACAATTTAACGCCGCCGCTTTCACGAGCCCAATTAATGCTGTCGATAGGTGGGTTATTTCTCACCGTTACATAATCGGTAAGATATTCTTCCGTGTTACTTGTTTTGATAGCAAGCCTGTACCGGAGTGAAGTATCAAGCCGCAGGTTTTCAATGCTATAATTGCCTTCATTGGTTTCTGTTAAGAAAAACGATGTGTTGCTGGTACTCTCTAATTTTACAGTGGCCCCTGTTTCTTTTTTAACGGTATTGTCATTTAAACTAGTGGTACGGGATAACTTAATATTTGTTTGGCCCTCGCCATTGTTTACAACACCTTCCACTACCAGAAAGCCTGTATTAATGGGAGGTACCGGTGATATAAATTTTTCTTTACAACCTGCAAACAGTAAAATAATGGCTCCGATTATTAATTTGTTCATAATTTATTTTAACCAGTTGAACAATGAATTTTTAAGTTTTAAAAAAGGCCTCCTTACTTTTTTAAAACTATTTTTAAAACCTGATATTGAAATTAATATATGGAATTGCGCTTCCAAAAACAGAAAGCTTATATCCATTGATGGCGCCATTTTCGGAGACATAATAAACTGAATACGGATTTTTTCTACCGGTAATATTATATACTCCTATCGTCCAGAAATTATGTGTCTTTTGATATATTTTATGGTTGCCATCGATGTTCATTGAAAAATCTGCCCTATAATAATCCGGGATACGGTATTGATTGCGGGCTGCAAATAAAGTACGCACCGAGCCTGCATAATAAAATCGTCCTATGGGCAATGTGATAGGCCTGCCTGTACTGTACGTAGCATTTAATGAAATACTAAAGCGATGATTAATTCTGTAATTACCAATCAGCGTTACATCATGGGGTTTATCGTAATTAGCGGGGTAAAAATTTCCATTATTTATTAATTCGCCAGCAAGTGGGTCTTCCTGTTTTAATAACACCCTCGACCATGTGTAACTAATCCATCCATTTAAATTTCCGGTAAGCTTTTTTATCAATAGCTCCACTCCATAGGCTTTACCTTTAGTGGCAATTACATCCGTTTCAATGTGTTGATTTAGTACCAGGTTTGCCCCGCTTTTATAATCAAGATAATTAGTAATTTTTTTATAGTAAACCTCTAATGAAGTTTCAAAAGTATTCGATTTAAAATTTCTATACAGGCCTAATGAAAACTGGCTGCCACTTTGTGGGCGGATGGAAGGATCGCTCAATTTCCAGATATCTGTAGGCGCCATCGCAGCAGTATTAGACAGTACATGAATGTATTGGCGCTGTGTATTAAAGGACGCTTTTATGGATAAACTGTCTGTAAGTGCATAGCGGGCAGATACCCGGTATTCCGGCCCGGCATAAGTTTTAATAAATTTATTTTTTTCATAAAAAATTGTTCCAGTATTGTTGTCTTCTGTAACAGGTAATCCCGGAGCGTACGTATTGATTGTTTTTGGGCCTAAGTAATTAAAAATTGAAATCCTCAGCCCACCTTCCACTGTAAGTGCATCACTAATTTTGTAACGATCGTTTATATAAACTGCAGATTCTAATGCTTGCTCTGCGGCTATTTCAACAGGTTGTACCAGGGATTCTTTACCAGCTGGATTAAAATATCCCGGATGTAATTTATAGCGTATAGCATTTAATCCAAAGTCAATTGTATGATTGTTGTTGAGATAATAATTAAAATGAGATTTAAAATAAATTTGCTCAACATCAAACCCCATCTTGTATGCATTCAAAGGGAGGTTATTGCTTGAAATGGCATACTGGTATTTATCAATGCCCGCTATCATCAAACTATTCAGTTTATTATTAAAAACATGTTTCCATTTAAGGGAACCATTTAAGTTTTTATACTCGTATAAAGTATCGCTATTTAAATTAAACCGGTCTTTACTAAGGTACCCTGTAAAATAGAAAGTGTTTTTTTTATTGGCTTCGTGGGTAACATTCAGGTTAAAATCATAAAAGCCAGCTTTACTGTTTTTATACTGATCTGGCAATACGTTCAACAACCATTTTGCATAAGTTGTTCTGGCGCCAATTATAAAGGAAGTTTTATCTTTTATTAATGGGCCTTCCAGGTTAAATCGCCCTGTGAGTAAGCCAATACCGGCACTTCCGGCATAATGCTTTTTATTTCCCTCCCTGGTATTAATATTTAATACAGAAGCAAGCCGTCCGCCATAGCGGGCAGGAATGGTACTTTTATATAATTCCACATCCTTTATTATTTCTGGATTGAATGCAGAAAACATCCCAAAAAAATGCGAAGGATTGAAAATGGTAGCATCATTAAATAAAATGAGGTTTTGATCTGCGGCACCTCCTCTTACGTTAAACCCTGTACTTGCTTCACCAACCGTTTTTACCCCCGGCAAAGTGGTTATCACCCTTAAAATATCTGCTTCACCAAATACTACCGGCACCTGCCTGATGGTTTTGATATCAATTTTTTGCAGACCCATTTGGGTGCTTTTAACATTGCTTACTTTTTGTGATGATATTACCACATTTCTGATGGTTAATACCTGGTTTTGTAATTCAATATTTAGTTTACCATCACCATATACCTGCACCAACCTTCTCGTATCTTTCATTCCCAGGCTTTGTATATTTATGGTGTGCCTGCCTGCCGGTAAGGAAAGAGAAAAATAGCCGTACTGATCGGTTAACACAGAAATAGTAGTATTATCTACATGTAAGTACGCCCCCGGAATTGGCTCTCCGGTTTTAGCATCTGTTGCATAGCCAGCAACTACCGAATTTCTTTGATGCAGGGCCGCATGCTTGTCTCCAATATCATATAATTTATTGTCCAGAGTAGTTTTAAGTGTATTATTTACTTCTTTTGTTAAGGGATGAATTTTATTTGAAGGATTATCCGCTACCAACGTTTTATTATCCTCTTTAAAAAGTCCGGGTAAACTGCTGGCAATTTTCTTTCCTTTTGTAATAAAAACATAATTGGGTTCTACGATGGAAAATTCAAAATCAGTTGCTGCAAACACGTCTGCTAACACTTTTTCCAATGGCTGTTTCTCTGCATGTACCGTGGCTGTAAAACTATCCAATTGGTGAGGGTTGTAGTAAAAATAAAGACCGGTTTGCCTTTCTATTTCAACCACCATTTGTGCTATATTACTTCCATTTAAGTTGATACTAATCAAATGCACAGAATCTTTTTGTGACAACAAATTTTGCCCGTAACCTAGCACGCAAACTAACTGCACTAATAAAAACCAAACTATTTTCATTTATTTATTTTAAGCTGTCAAAATAAGTTGCGGCTTTTGTAAGCATCTCTTCCCTGCCGGTTCTAAAGCTGAGATGGTTTAATTTTACAAATTGCTTTACTGCAGCCTTATTTTCACCCAATATTTTGTAGAAATCCCTGCTGTTTACGATGCTGTGCCAAACCCCATCCTTTACTATGTAGTAATAATTTTTTTCTTCAGTAAATCTTGCTGATTCAGCAGTAGAGTAAATTTTTTCCTGAATTATTTTTACCTCTTTTTTTAGTACCATTATTTTTCCACTATACAATAGGTTGTAATAATGGGAGCCTTTCAAATTATCAAAAGTGTTATCTTTTTGCAGCCTTATAAAGGTTGTATTATAAAGATGGAAACTGCTTACTTTTTGATCCCATATTTGAACTTTTCCTTTATCGCTGCTTACTATCAGCATATCTGCTATCTCATCATATTGCATCATAACACTATCGTATAAAACATCGTCATATACCAAAGATCCGATGGTCATATCCTCAGCATAAAAATAGGGTTGTCCCTTATTGAGTATTAATAAATAATCATGATAAACGGGTCCATTAAACAAGGCTGACTGGTTGGCAAAGGATTGATGATAAAAATCCATTGAATTTTTCAAAGATTTTAAATAAAAGGAGTTTGTTGCAATCTCCTGCGAAAATACCGTAACAGCATTAAAAGGAATAAAGAAATAAATTAAAAGGAAACTATGGAATCGTACCTGAAACTTCATTAGCTAAATTTATTGACATTTATAGAGTATCGTAATTTAAAGTAATAAATTGACATCTATACATTTCAATAAATAAATAATTGGCAATAAGTAGGTAACAGTGGCAGGCAGTATGCTATTATTCCTGCCATCTTTAAAATATGTAATTTGCGTTCATGCAAAATATACCCAAGCTGTTAAAAATCATTGTCTGTTTTTCTTCTGTTCTCGTGCTAACATCTGATATCCGTGCGCAGGAAGTTTCGGTAAGCGAAATTATTAATACCGAAAAAATGTACGACCTGCATTTTACGGATGCCAAGAGAGATTCAATGTTGAACCAACTGAACGCCTACCTACGGTTGTATCAATACCTGCATGGGTTCAATTTACCCAATAGTGTTCCGCTTCCAAACTGGTTTGACCCGGTATTGCCAGCAATGAAATTCGATACCAAACAGCAGCCGCTTAACTGGCGGATGTCTGCGGATGTTTTAATGCCTGCTGATACAAACCAGTTGGCATTTTATACTATTGCCCAATTGTCTTCGCTGCTCAGACAGCATAAAATTACTTCCGTACAGTTAACCAGGTTTTTCATCAATCGGTTAAAAAAATATGGCGACACGTTGCATTGTGTTATCAGCCTTACCGAACAAATAGCCATGGAACAGGCTAAACGTGCCGACGCAGCTTTTGCAAAAGGTATCTCTAAAAGTCCGCTGCAGGGTACACCTTATGGGCTTAAAGATTTGTTTGCAGTAAAGGGTACCCGAACTACTTATGGTACGCCAGCTTTTAAAGACCAGGTAATTGAAGAAGATGCATTTGTGTACCAGCAACTGGAAAAGGCGGGCGCTGTATTAATTGCAAAATTATCAATGGGAGAGCTTGCGATGGATGATATATGGTTTGGGGGACAAACTAAAAACCCGTGGAATTTACAACAAGGTTCCAACGGATCATCTGCGGGCTCTGCATCGGCAACCGTTGCAGGACTTTTACCATTTGCTATTGGCACAGAAACCTACGGCTCTATAGTAGCGCCTTCTGCTGTATGCGGTGCAACCGGGCTTCGACCCACATTTGGTAGTGTTGCCCGAACAGGCGGAATGACGCTTGCCTGGACCTCCGATCGTATCGGGCCCATTTGCCGGGATGCTGAAGACGCAGCAATGGTATTTGCAGCTATACAAGGTAGTGATGTATATGACCGTGCCTCCAGAACAATGCCTTTTAATTATACAGGTAAAGTTGATCTTAAAAAGATAAAAGTAGCCTATGCAAAAAACTACATTGATAGCTTACCTGCTAACAGCCCAGAAAAAGGAGTGATAAAAACTTTGCAGGATGCAGGTGTGCAGGTGATGGCGATTGATTTTCCATCTAACTTACATACGAACGACCTGCTTACAACCATTTGGGCTGCTGAGTCAGCTACGGCTTTTGACCCACTCACCAGATCGGGTAGGGATAGCCAAATGGTACAACAATGGCAAAGCCGCTATCCGAACATGTTTAGGAGTGCACGGTTTATTCCGGCTGTTGAATATCTTACGGTGTGTCGTTTGCGCTACATGGTTATGGAGCAGGCTTATCCATTATTGAGCAAGTACGATATTATAATTGTGCCCAGCATGGCCGATGAGCCAATGGCGCTAACATGCCTAACTGGTAATCCTTGTATCACCTTACCAGCTGGTATAGCTGCCGCTGGTAGTGCACCACCAAGTATTACATTTATAGGGGGTAAATTATACAGCGAGGCAATGATAGCATCGTTCGCTAAAAAGTTTCAGCAGCTAACCCATTATCAGCAACAGCATCCGCCTATGTTTATAAAGTGAACCAGGTCGCATCAGGCGCCAGACTCCGTTCTGAGCCTCTTTGTGAATGAATCATAAGTTTTTTTGCTGCCGAAATCAGGCTTCTATTAATAACTGGGAAAAAAGCGCCCATAGCCGATAGTTAACTGCTCCGGCGCCTGATGAAGTATTTGACAGCAATAAAAAAGAGATTGCGTAGGCAGCTCCAATAGAAAAATCTTTAAATGGTTTCCCTCCTATAAAACAAATTGAGTATAGTAATGATAAATTGTATGTTGTAACAGACGATTGGCATATTATTGCAACGGAAGGCAAAATTTT
>JAYTTM010000260.1:0-7617 GCA_043745055.1 Chitinophagaceae bacterium
ATTTTCCGTAAGTGGAGCGTCAATAAAGTCGCCTGCATTTCCATTACCCTGGTCTTCATATTGAGAACTGTCACCTTTGTTAGCAAGGTTTGCAAAATTCTCATCGGCATAAATAGGGTTATTGGCCAGGTTTGCAGGTTCTTCAAATTTCAAAATGCTGCCATAGGGAAGGGTTTTATCAGCATATACTTTTTTCATAAAATAACCCCACTTAGGTAATGCCATTTCATTACCACCAGATGTACCGGAATAAATTCTTATGAATGGGTCATCGCAACCAACCCAAGTACCAGCCAGTAACTCCGGTGTGTAGCCAATAAACCATCCATCGGTGTTGTCATCTGTAGTACCCGTCTTGCCCGCTTTTTGTGCTGGTATCTCATACCCGTTAAGGGATCTGCCTGTACCAATCTCCACAACACCTTCCATTAATTTAACCATGGTGTAGGCATCCTGTTCGTTGATCACTTGTTTTTTCTCTGTTATAAATTCCTCCAATAAATTACCATTTTTGTCTTCTATCCGGGTAATAAAAGCCAGCTCTGTATTAAATCCTTTATTGGGAAACATGGTATAAGCCTGTAGCATTTGCAGCATCGGAATTTCTGCTGCACCCAATGCAAGGGAAGTGTATGGTGGAAGTTTTGCTTTTATACCCACACTTTTTGCAAATTCAATAACACGGTTTACGCCAACCAGGTTGGTAAGGCGTACAGCAGCTGTATTTTTTGAGAAGGCAAGGCAATTAGCCAATGTGCCCCCACCGCCATTAAAGGTCTTCATTTCATTTCCGTATTTTACCGGACCTCCTTCGATAATGGTTGAAGGAGTATAGCCTGCATCCTGCACTCCCAGTGTGTAAATTAGTGGTTTGATGGTGGAGCCTACCTGCCTGGAGGCTGTAACATGGTCGTACTTAAACCACCTGAAATCTATACCGCCAATCCAGCATTTTATTTCGCCTGTTTTAGGGTCTGCCGCTACAAAAGAAGTTTGCAATAATTGCTTGTGGTATTTTATAGAATCTCTTGGGGTCATGATGGTATCCAGTTCCCGCTTGGCATTCCATGCAAATACTTTCATTTTTACAGGTTTCAAAAAGCTGGCACGAATGTCTTCTTCTTTTACATCTTCTTCTTTTAATGCCCTCCAGCGTTCGCTGCTTTTCATTGCATTTATAATAATATTTTCCCTGTCTTTCCACATTCTGTTGCCATTGTTTTTCAGTAAGGCATTTAATTTTCGCTGAATAACAGGCATGTGTTGAACTACAGACTCCTCCGCATATTGCTGCATTCTTGAATCTATCGTGGTGTAAATTTTTAACCCATCTCTGTACAAATCATAATTCTCTCCTGTCTTTATATTTTTATGATTCTTACACCAGTCTTTCAATTTATCTGCCAATACTGCCCTAAAGTAAGGGGCAATACCCAATGATTCATCGGGCCTTTTGTAATTGGTAATGAGTGGTTTTGCTTTTAGTTTAGTGGCTTGTTCCGGGGTAAGATAATCTGCGTTTCTCATTTGGTCAATTACCGTATTGCGCCTGTCAATAGAGGCTTTTGGATGACGAACCGGGTCATAAATAAAACCTTTTAACATGCCGACCAATACAGCAGACTCCTCAATGTTTAATTCAGCAGGTTCCTTTTGATAATAGGTTCTGGAAGCGTTGCGGATGCCATAATTACTTCCCCATGGAGCCCTGTTCAGGTAAAGAGTAATGATTTCTTCTTTAGTGAAATTGCGCTCTAATTTTACAGCTACAATCCATTCTTTTATTTTTTGAAATCCCCTTGTAACAACGTTTCCTTTTCCCTGGCCCAACATCATTTTCGCTAACTGCTGGGTAATGGTGCTTCCTCCTCCTTGCGAGCCACCTGCAATAATTGCCCTGGCAACAGCCTTGCCATCAATGCCCGAATGGTCTTTAAATCTTTCATCTTCTGTGGCAATTAGTGCATTAATAATATTGGGAGATATTTGACTGTATTTTATTTCACTCCTGTTTTCTGCATAATATTTCCCCATCAGTTTGCCATCGGCTGTATATACTTCACTGGCAAGATCTGCCTCGGGGTTTTCCAGTTCTTTTAATGAAGGCATTTTACCAAATAAGCCAAAATTTGCGCAGGTAAAAATCAATAAAACAAATATCAATCCCCAAAGAAAAACTTTCCATAATATGCTTACTGACTTCTTCATAGTTTGTGACGTGTTGAATGGTTGAGATGCAAATGTATTTTTAGTTCCGTTGTTTTATTTAAATTGTCCCGGATATTGTTTATTCAGCAATGCTTTGTAACCGGTGATATCTTTGGTTGTTTTCAAGCGTTGTAAATTTTCACTGTCAATTAGTAAAAAAGAATATTTATTGGCAGGTAGCCAGGATACTTCATCCGGCGCTGCTTTTTTTACTTTATATAAAAATTGCATTGCTTCCTCGGCAGTTGCAAACGATTCAAAACTAATGTACGAAAAGTCCTTATCAATAGTATCCTTAGTTACTGTAAGCATTGCACTTCTAAAGAATTCGCCTGCATACCTGCTGAGGGCGTTTTTACATTCATTTACATAAGTTCCATCAACTTTATCCAACAACATCAACACCGAATGCGGTTCAGCTGTATTAAAAACATACGGCCCGCTAATTACCGGTGCTTTAATTTTTGCAACCGTATCTGCCGGGTTAACAATTGCTACATCTCTTTGTACATTTTTAGTAGTATCTGTTTTTTTAGCAAGTGCCTGCAAGCTATCGTAGGTATTGGTAGATTTTATTAAATTAGCATCGTCCCGTATCATTACCACCCTTTCAGGTTGTATCACATCATCCGCATTCATTCGGGTTACCTTTAAATCTGTAAGGTATTTTTCTATTTCGCCTCGTCTTGCTAAAACATCAATCATCCGCTCAGCTTTATCTTTAAGCGGCGATGTTGGGTAAAGGCTGACTATGTTATTTAAAACATTGGTTGCAATACTGTCGTTTTTTTGCTTAACCTGGTAAACAGCTTCAATATAAAGTAGTTGCGGACTCCAGTAATTATTGCCGTGTAAACTATCTGCTTTTTTCTTTTCTGCAACCGCTTCTTCAAATTTGCCTTCAATAAAAAGTGTGTAAATATCCTGGTAACGTTTTGTTACTTCCGGATTCTTTTCATTTGGGTTGGCTGCAACCGTGTTGGTTGCTTTTGTATTGGATTTACTGTCTGGGAATTTTGCAGCCAGCAAATTTTTGTAATAAACAGACTTGAATTTGTTGCCTAATTTTGTGTAACAAAAATAAAATCCAAGGTACAATTCACCGTTATACATTGAATCGGGAAAACGCTCCAAGGATTGATCATACGTTTTGATGGCCTCTTCATAATCTTCCACATCTTCCTGAAATATTTTACCCAATTCAAATAAATTTACTGCAACAAGATTTTTACTGAGCGTTAATTTTTCTTCTGTTAATGGCAGGCCGCTCATCAGGCCTTCGTAACTGATATCTTCTGCCTGGGCTGCATCATTTGCATCATTGGTAACACCCGTCTGCCCCGGTTTTTTACCTGATTTTGATTTTCCGATTTTATTGATGTCATTTGCTACCGGTGCATCAAGGTCATCGGGATTCATATTACCTAGTTGCGGCGCATTGTCCTCTGGTTTTGGGGCAGAGAGTGCATTGCCGGCAGCTTTTCTACGCCAGTTATCTGCATTCGGCCTTGAGCCCCATTTGCGTTTAAAATCAGTATATCCTTTCGATTTTTTTGATGCATTGTAAAAGTACCAATCAGTGGAGTTTTTACTGCTATTGGCAAACAGGTCAACGGGGGTATCGCTATCCTTGGCAAACGTAATGGGCTGGCCGCTTCCATCTGTTGAGTTATCGGTTTCTTTTAAGCCTTTTTCTTTCCTCAGTCGTTTGGATAATTTTTTCACAAATGCTGTTCTATCTGCCAGGGGTAGGGCTGCAATTCTTTGCAAGCTATCTTCCCTGTTTATAATTTTTAGTTTCTCAACAATTTTGCTCAAAGAGTTTCTTCTGTCCTGTATTTCCTTGAGCGTTTCATTTAAAGTAGTATCTCCAGATTGAAGGCTGTCATAAAATCTAAAAGCATCTTCGTATTCCTTGCGTTTGTAAGCAATTTCAGCTAATTGAAGAAATGCCTTGTTTTTGATTACAATATTGTTTTCGTTGTATTGAATACTTTTATTAAAAAAAATAATTGACTGATTTGTATCCGGCTTTAAAATAGCAAGTTCGCCTGCAGAATAGTAAAGAAGATCCCTGTAGTTTTCAAAATTGTCTTTTTTGGTAAGTCGCATCAGGTTTTCAATGCCGGTAAATAAATCTTCCAAATTATTACCCTTGCTCATTTTTGCGTTGTTAAGCTGGGCATAAATATTCATAAGGGGGTTGGTGGTATGCATTGAAGCTTTTTCATAATAACCAGTTGCTTTACCGAACTGTTTATTTTGTTCATACAACTGAGCCAATAAAAATTCAGCCCTTGCTTTGTCTTCTTTAAATTCAATATTGGTTAACGATTTCTCCAGGTAAACTGCTGCGCTGTCGAAAATATTTTGTTTGTAAAACAAATAGCCATTCATTTCATTCAAATCATCTGCCAGGCGTTTAGGAAGGTTTGGGTCATCCTCTAACGTATGCAGTAACCCTGCAGCCTCACCCATTTCATTTTGCTCAATCAATGTTCTGGCAAGCCATACCAGTGCATCGTTTCGGCTGGGTGGCAAAGCGGTTACTTTTTGTAAAATATTTCGCTTCTCTTTATTGGCAATACTTATTTTACTGTTACTGGCATCTTCGGAAGAGCCTATAACTCTGTTGCCATCTTCATCTTTTTTACGGGGAAAAAGATTGTATTGGATAAATTGAAAAGTTGCTGCAGCGGAATCAAAATCTTTTCTAAGAAAATAAGCTTTACCCATCAACAGGTACATATTGTCTATCCAGTCGTTTCTTAAATCATGTAATAATATGCCCGCTGTGGCTTTATAAATTACAGAGTCCAATTCTGTTTTTTGCGAAGCTGTTTTTTCCAAGGTAAAGGGGTAGTAACCAATCAATTTGGTGTAATCATCTTTTTGATCAAGCTTAGCTCTTTCTAAAACTGTATTTATTTTATTATTGGCATTAAAATAGTAATTGTACCGGGTAAAATTATTTTGAAATACATGGCGTACCCAGGTGAATTTTTTTTCAGCCATTTTTTCGGAGCCTAATTTTCTTTCGCTAAATTTTTCCGGCTTTTTTTCTTTGTTTATTAAATCGATCGTCCATGTAGGCGGCTGGGCAACTGCAGTAGAAATACAACAGGATAAAACGGATAGTAAAATGACCGATAAAAAAATCGTCTTGAACATGAGTAATGAATTAGAATAATGCCGCTAAATATCGGATATTTTTATCAACTAGCACTTATAATGACATGCGTTTCTTAATTTTAACATCCAATACAACACATGTCAAAGTTAGATGCCAATAGTACACTAAAACGTTTAAGGAATCGTTACCGTCTTGTGGTAATGAATGAAGATACTTATGAAGAGGTGGTAAAGTTTCGCCTTAGCCGGTTGAGTGTTTACATCATGCTCAGTAGTATTTTTGTTTTACTTACCGTATTTACAGTTGCTTTAATTGTATTTACGCCTATAAAATATTACTTGCCCGGAGTTGGCTATGGCAATGCAAAACAGGTAAGAGATTTTAGAAATCTAAAAATTAAAACAGACTCAATCGAAAATGCACTGATATATAAACAAAGGTATTTAAATGATTTAAAGAAAGTACTGGAAGGAAATGTTGTTAAAAAAGATACCAATAAACTGGAAATGCCGAAACTGGAAAACACGGATGAATAGTAAAACGAGTTACTACTTTCCTGTTGTTTTTAATAATTGTTGTATTGCAGAAGATGCTAATTTATGATGGCTGTTGCAATGTAGCTATCCTTGTAAACTAAAATTTTGTGTAGTTAGTCGATAAAATTTCTTTACTTGTAGTATATTCTTAAATTTCCAAATCAAATTGAAAACCTAATATTTAAAATTCAACGTATGTTTAACTCCAAATCTAAACCAACTGACACTCCCATTGGAAGCACTACCATCATTGGCGCCGGTACCACCATTAGTGGTGATATTGAAAGTAACGGCGACATCAGGATTGATGGAAATTTGATTGGCAACCTTCTTTCCAAAGCAAAAATATTAATTGGCCCGGATGGGGCTGTTGATGGGGACATTAACGGTTTGCAGGCAGATATTTTAGGTAAAGTAACTGGTCAGCTAAAAATAAAGGAACTGTTACAATTGCGTGGTAAATGTATTATTGATGGAGAAATTTACGCAGGTAAACTGGAAGTGGAACCAACGGCCACCTTCAATGGCAGTTGCCACATGGGTGCCAATGTTGTTGAGTTAAGCGTTGAACTGGGCAACGTGGTTAACAAATAAATAGTATCAAAAGCGTATTAATGAAAAAATCAAAAAGTGTTTTGTTGCCCGTGATATTAATTTATATAATTTTCAATTCGTTTTTTCTTTTTGCAGAAAATTTTTTAACAAAGTGGGGGCTCAATAATTCAGTTTTGATAATTGCCAATTTATTGTTTTTTGCAATTACCCTGATAGCTTTTTTTATGCAACAAAAGGCCCTAAAAAACAGCAACCCCAATGTATTTGTAAGAAGTGTAATGGGGGGGATGATGATTAAGATGGGGATTTGTATTGTTGCTGTTTTTGTGTATGCCTTTGCATTTAAAGAAAGTTTTAATAAAAGAACAATACTTGCTGCCATGTTTTTATACCTCATTTACCTTGCTGCAGAAGTATTGATGGCTACTAAATTGAATAAACAACCCAATGCCTAAGCAGGAAGCACCGCTGCACCAGTTAAAAGATTATTTACCAGAAGGCAGTTTTGAAGCAGTAAATAATTACCTGCTACACTATAAAGTACACCTTACAATTACACGGGAACGAAAATCTGTTTTGGGTGATTACCGCAACTCCATTCCTGGCAAAAACCATCGCATAAGCGTAAATGGCAATCTCAATAAATATGCTTTTCTCATTACCTTGTTGCACGAGCTTGCCCATCTTTTTACCTACGAGAGATTTGGCCATCGGGTATTGGCTCATGGGGTAGAATGGAAAAACGAATACAGTAAAATTTTAGCACAGTTTTTATTGCAAAAAATATTCCCAAACGACATTTACAAAACTTTGCTGAACACCCTTAAAAACCCCGCTGCAAGCAGTTGTGCGGATACCGCATTGCTGCGGGTGCTGCAAAGGTATGATGAGAAACCAGCAGGTACCGCTTTAATAGAAACGTTGCCAATTGGCAGCAAGTTTCTATTAAAAGACAGGCGTGTATTTAAAAAAATTGAGCAGTTACGTAAACGGATAAAATGTGTTGAAGTTGCTACAGGTAGAATGTATTTGTTTAGCCCGGTTTATGAAGTGGAAGTTGTTGATTAATAAATTTGACTCTGGATAAAAATATTTTTTTCAACATACTAATCTGGTCAATCTTTTGGCTTGTTAGCTTTTACAACTTCTTCAACATCCATATAGCACAGCCGGTATGACCGCTAT
>JAYTTM010000261.1:0-7607 GCA_043745055.1 Chitinophagaceae bacterium
TAACTAAGATAGGTGAAGATGGTTCTTTAGAATATTCTGATTGGGTGGATGAAAACTTTATAGTTACTATAGAACCTAAGTATGATAACTCTATAGTAAAATCAAAAACAAAAAAGAATGTTATTTATGGAGAGCATGTAGATTGGACTTGGGTTAATGATTGGAGAAAGGTTATAAAGATCTCTGCAGATACTCGACATTCATTTTGGAAAAGTAATCCTGATTTTAAAGAAATATATTTGGATGGAGCACCTATTAAGTTTCAATTTAAAGGTCAAAACAATCCTTACGAAAGTAAACCACCCGTGGAAGGTTGTAATTTTTCATGGATAAATTCTAATCCTTACAGTTTTGTGGATAGATTAGAATCTTATCAAGTACTTTTTAATATTGCCATGAATAAAGTTCCAAGAAACTTTATGGAAGATAAAGGAATGAAACTTGCTATCAATCAAGGGATTATTCCAAGGAATACCATGGATCTAGAACAAGGTAATAATCCTATAGAGGTTTTTGAGCAAAATTTAGACGGTTCTCCGCTTTTGCCATATAACCTTACCCGAGAGCATTTGGATCTTGGTATGGGTCAGCCAGCACTTCCTCAGATGATTAATCTATCAACTGTACAAACAGCTCAATACTATATGACTCTTGCTCAACAGATTAAAATGGAATCAGGAGAAGTTGTGGGTATTACAAGAAATAGAATGGGTCAAGCAACTCCATCTGAAACAGCTTATAATGGTCAACAAAATGTACAATACTCAGAATCACAAACAGAAAAGTACTTTGAAAATCATTATAACTTAATGAAGCGTGTGCGTCAAAGAATGTTGGATGCTGCTCAATACTATAGTACATTTAAAGAAAATTCTCAAGAGATATATCTTAATGATAAGATGGAAAACGAATTCCTTCAAATCGAGGGGATGAAAAACTTGTTACCTCATTATCAAATAAACTTAGAATCAACAAGTAAAAATAGATCATTACTTTCTTTGATATCAAACTTTCTAGTTCAAGAAAATACATTACCATTCAAACCAGCAGAAAAGATTAAAGCTTTAGTATCAAATTCTATACCTAAGATAATCGAACTTGTTGAAAAAACTGAAATTGAAGCGGAATTGAAAGCTCAAGAGCAACAGAAATACGAAGCAGACCAAGCTAAACAAGCACAAGATTCTGCAGAAAGAATTGCTCAACAAGAAATTGAATACAAGGATCGTCACGATGATAAAGCAAATGAAACTGCAGTACATGTGGCAGAACTTAGAGCTTTGGGTGGTGTTCAAACAGATAATAATAAAGATGGATCATTGGATGCTAAAACAAATCTTGACGCTTACATGCGTGAAAGAGAAATGAATAGTGCACGAGATTTTAAGAATAAAGAGTTATTACAAAAAGAAAGTCAACAAACAAATGAATTCTTTTTAAAGAATAAAGAGACTGACGCAAGAATATTGGATAGTCAGATTAAATTAAAAGTAGCAAAAGAAAATAAAACAAACGCAGAGATTAAAGCGAAAAAATAATTTAGTCTATATTGTATTATGTTTTTTTTATAAACTTAATATATTTGGAAAATTAATAAATTTTAACTATTATATATTGTAGGAAGTACTATAACCTACATGTAAAAACCAAAAGCATGAATGTAAGTAATGTTTCTCAAAATGAATTTGAGAGTATGTTCGGGGGTAATACCATCGAACCACAAAATACAACGGGTCCTACAGGATCAGGTTTTTCTTATGAAGATCCTAAATCTACAATGTTTGAAAAACAAACACCCGCTTTAGAACCAGTTCCTGGAGAAGAACCAAAAGTTATACAAGAAAAACCAATAGATCCAGATGCTTCTTTATTTAATGAAGAACCAAAGGTAAAAGAAAAAGATGCTTTTGATATTAAATCTTACTTTGAGAATAAAATAAAAGAAGGTAGTTTTTTAGCTTTTGAAGATGATAAACTTGAAACTCCTGAAGATGTAGATGCTTTAATTGAAGCTAACTTTACACATAAACTTGAGAAAGTTCAAGAAGAATTAGAAAACAATTGGTACGGAAGCAAATCCAATGCTTGGAAATTCGTAGCACAATATGCAGATAACGTAGATAATCCTTATGATTTACTACCTTTATTGCAAGGAATACAAAACATTGAAGCGGTTCATAGTTTAGATCCAGGTAATCCTGAACAAGCAGAAATCATTGTTAGAGCAGCATTACAAAGACGAGGTGAATCTCCTTCTATTATAGAAGATCAAATTACCACATTTAAAGAAGGAAATAAACTTGAAAAATTAGCTGCTGATTATCAACCTATTTTAATACAGGAAGAAAATCAAAAATTAGCTCAACTTCAAGCACAAAAAGAACAACAAGATCAAAATAACTTGCAAATGATTCATGACATACATGAAAATGCAATTAGAGTTATTGAAACACCTTTCCTGGGTAAACACAAACTTAAGAAAGAAGAAAAAGCTGCAGTTTATGATTTAATTGCACAACCAGAAGAAAACGCAGGAGGTTTTAAAATCTTTAAAGCGATTGATAATCTTTACGAAATTAA
Organism: Chitinophagaceae bacterium; assembly: GCA_043745055.1. GTDB lineage: Bacteria > Bacteroidota > Bacteroidia > Chitinophagales > Chitinophagaceae > Ferruginibacter. Next base: position 2,581 of record JAYTTM010000261.1, read on the forward strand.
AGATTTTGATACACTCAGAGAAATAGCCTTACTAGTAAATAAAAAGTCTGCTTATCGTAACTATATAGGATTGAATAGTACGGATGTAGCAAATGAGAAAATTCTTAGGAAACTTAAAGATGTACAAACTTCAAGTACAACAAGTACCAAAGAAGAACCTAACACCCCAAGACTTCAAAGACCTACAACTCAAAGAAATGAGAGTGGATTTGGATTCTTCAACAGATAAGAAACTTTACAAATATATAAAAAATGATTAATTCAATTGGGCATCCAGGCATATTCATGAAACAGACTCGTGCTAGAGATCTCACAAACCATGTTGATGCATCATATGTTGTTAATTTAATGCAACCAAAACCACTTGATTTAGGTCTTTTGGATTTATTTGCTTTGAAGCAGCGCGTTGATGTACCTCTAATGACTCTTAACGTAGAAAACGCTAAGATCATCTACACTCCTTCTGACTTCTACACTTTTGAATTGCCTACAGCTGCTGATAATACAGTACGTCTTGTATCTGGTGGTATTGAAGGTGCTGGTAAATTCGGTATGGACGGTGAAGAATTTCCTATTGTGATTTCAAAGAAAGCCTTTGGTCCTGGTGCAGTAATAACTTTTGATCTTACTTCTAAAGTAAGTTTTACAGTTGTTGATCGTACTCCAGAAGCAATGGGTGCTCAAGTTAAAATTTGGGTTCGTTTGAATACAAATAGCGAAGTAAAGTATGTAACTAAAAATGATTTGCAAGCAGGTCGTCAGTTAATTAAATTAGCAGATGTTCGTGGTTTGGATTTCAATGCGTTCCATCCTTACTGGCAAGTTACTGGTGCTCCATCTGTAGCTAAATACAAAAACTATTTATCAAACACATTTATACAGCAAGAATATAGAATCACAGATGGTGCTTGTCATTATCTTGATAGTAACAACCAAGTTATGGATTCTAAGTCTTTGGCTCAATACAGAGATATTCTTTTAGAATTTTATTCTGTAAAAGGTATCGCTGATAGTAAGTTTGTAGATATGAATTCTCCAATAAACTCTACTCAATATGGTAAAGATTTGGAAAAAGCAATGTCTGATGGTATTGGTCGTAAATCATTTATCTCTTTCCTTGATGCTCTTGCAGTTGAAATGTTGATGAAGCAGAACTACAATTTGATGTTGTGGGGTCCTGGAATTAACATGTTGAGAGATGGTTATGATACTAGTCGTTTGATTCCTGGTGTTTGGTTCCAATTGGATCAATCAGGTTACAAAGCTCACTATGATATTGCAACTTTTACTTTATCAACTTTGGCTGATGCTATTCGTGATTTTGAAGCTGGTAAAACTGCTTTGAAAGATAGAGTTGAAAATCAAGTATACAAAATTCGTACAGGTAAAGGTGGTAAAGCTCTTATTGAGAATCAATTCTTGAAAGAAGGCTTTAACGTTCCAGCGCAAGTAATGAATTCTGATCATAAGTTTTTAACAGGTGAAGCAGGTAATTTAACTTTTAATATCCCGAACTTTAAAATGTTCCAGATACCAGAACTTGGTTACATCACTGTTGAATACGATCCAGGTCTAGATCCTACCATCGCTGATGATATTGTTAATCCGTATGTAACAACTGGTCGTAGATTAAGTTCTTATACCATGATTATAGAAGATTATAATGATTCAGCTGATAACATAGCTATTATCCGTAAAGAAGGTATTGGCGGTAAAGTTATCATGAACATAGAATCAGGCGGTCTTTACACTCACCCTATGATGGAAATGGGTTATAATATCTCTGGTCAAAATGTTACTGTTTCTTCTAAGAGCGATAACTTGACTGGTTTCAAAGCGAACTTTACTACTATGGTAGATACAGCGATCGTAAAAGATCCTACTCGTCTATTGAAGTTGGTTCCTAAGAATCCTAAAACAGGACGTTATTCTCTATAAATAGCTTTGCAGATTGTGCGTAACAATCTGTTACTCTCTTACTAGAAGCCTCCCCGTGGCGAGAGTGGATAAGATAGCCTCATCGGAATTGTACTGGTGAATATCTGAACTAAAGTCTAAATGTAAAAACTAAAACAAAAGATATGTATTTTAAATTCCAGATTAAGCCTATTGCAGGTAAATCAGAAAAAGAAGGTGATAGCATAGTGCGTTTCACTGGACAATCAGAATATGTTAACGTTAATGATGTAATTGCATCAGATTTGATAACAAGAAATGGTAAACAAGTCCAAAGATTTAGAACTGGTATAGAAGTAGCAGATGTAAATAAAAATCCTCTAATACCAGCCTCAGAAAAAGATAATCATAGAGCAGCAATAGAAGCTTATAGACCTATGTTAGAAGATGCATTTGGTGCAGAAGATCTAGATCCTACCAACTCATTCTTTTGGAAAAATCCTGATTATGGCAATCTAAAAATATCAAGTCAAGACTTAAATAAGTTTTACGATACTGCAAATCCAGAACACGCTCTTTTATATTTTAATATCATGGGTGGTGCATATGCAGATACAGTTGGAGTTTCAAGGGAAATGGCTGAAAAATATCACATAGGATACTTTATAGAAACTGCAGGAGAATATATATCAGAAGATGCTGATAGTTACGTAACAAAAGCAAATGCTTTTAGTCTTTTACAAGAACTAGCAAATTCTGCAGATAACCAAGCACTACTTTATTTAGGTTGGGTTCTCCACTCGGATAGTAATGGATTTGGTTCTTACACTATATCAACTCCTAAATCAGAATTGTTTAAGATGCATGGAGAATATATTGAAGGAAAACTTGCTTTTGCAAAAAGAAGAGATACTCCAAATAAATTTATTTCTGCAGCACAATCTTGGAAAGAAGGAAAAACTGGAAGACCAAGTTTAATAATAGAAGCATATTTAAAAGCCGCAAAAGTATTCTCTTATCTAAATTCTGATAAAGAAGGAAAATTAAGTTTGCCAAGTGGTCTTCAATTAGGATTAAGTATGGAATCTGCAGTTAAAACATTACTGCAACCAAAGAATAATCAAGAGTTTGAAGAATTAAGAACGTATATAGATAAAAAATGGTCTGAATAATGTACACAACATATGACGTATTAAATAAGTATAAAGCAAGACTTAATAAGTCAGATTCAGGAGATTACGATAATCTATGGAATTACCAAGTAGAAGAAACGTATAACAAAGGAAAGATTGAAGTTATACGTAGAATGAAAAGAGGTAAGAATGTTACAAAAGAAGGAGATGAAGAAACAAGAGATAGGGTTGATGATTTACAACTTCTTCTAAAAGAAAAAATAATGAGTGTTGGACAGTATCCTATTTATGTAGATACACAAGCATTTCCTTCCGATTATTTATACTATAAAAGAATAACACCTTTTGCAACTAAAAATGCTTGTAAAAGAAATAGATTAAAATGTTATTTAAGAGAAGAAGCAAATGTAGACGTGCTATTATCTGATTGGGATTCACAACCTAGTTTTGATTTTGAAGAAACCTTTCATACTATACAAGGTAACAAAATAAGAATCTATCACAACAAAGATTTTAAAGTTGAAGAAGCTTTATTAACATATTACAAACAACCTCGCTTTATTAATTTTGTAAAAGGTAAACCTGAGAATTTAGAATTTAAGGATGATCTTGAAGAAATGTTCATTGATGAGGGTATTAAAATAATGGCAGGAGATTTGGAGCTTATAAACGCTAAGACTCTTGCAGAAAGTAGAATTGAAAACAATAATTAATTAAGAAAATAAACAAAACACTAAATGGAAAATTTTAGCTATCATGTTCCTTTCTACATCGTTACAGGCGGTGTTGCTACACAAGGACATAGTTCAGAACTAACTTCTGGAAAAGTCGGTCTTATTGATCGTCAAACATGGTCTGTAGCCACAACCGCTGGAAATGGCAAAGAATTTTTCTTTGCTCAGGGTAATATTGGTGGTCTTGATTGGAATGGTAATAGAGTTACTGAGACTCATAAGAGTCCATATTTCTACGCTAAAAACGTAAGTAATATCTACAAATCTCTACCAGCTCGTTTGGTTAATGAAGAGTGGGTAATTGGATTTGATGGTTCTGATAGCTCTCGTGGTTTTACTTGGAAAAAAGGTAAAACTGTATCTTTAAAGTTTGTTTTTTCTGGAGATCCTATTTATCGTAAATTTGGTGGTCCAAAAGAATATCGTGTATCTTACACAGTACCTGCGGATTGCGTAGATCCTAATTGTGTAGATAATTGTAATGCACCAGAGTTGGATTGTCGTCCTTCAACAGTTAAGTTGATAGATTTGATTAATAAGCATGTAGAACTACAACAATTTGGTGTATCTGCAAAGCTAGTTTCTAATTTATTCGTAGCAGGAGTTCCTGATATGACTAAGTATTGTTTAAGTCTTTGTGATGAAGGTAATGCTCTTGCTCTTGCTGCTGTTCAAGCTCAAGTACCAGTTGGTGCTAGAATTGAAAGAACTGCTCGTGTAGGTTCTGTTTCAACTTATCAATTTTGTCAAAAAACCACAGCTACTGCACCTACAGCGTTTACTCAATCAGGTTCTGTATTGCTTGCTACTTGTGGTAGTTGCGCAGCATTCCCTGGCTCTACATTAGTTGCTGCAAAAGATATTTACATAGTTAAACGTCCTTTGAGTGGTAGTGAAGTTTTAGTTACAGATGCTGATAAACAAGCTTATGCTACTGCAGTAGGTACTTCTTACGGAGTAAGTGTTGTTGCAGATAAAAGTTTCTTAGGTCAAGATGGTGCTGTTGCTCTTGTTAAAATACAAGTTGCTCCAGGTACTGTGGTAACTGCGGTTCTTGCTGATACAATAGAATTTGTTGGAGCTCAAGCTGCAACATGTACTCTAGCTGCTCCTGCTACAATAGCATGGGTAAGTTGTGGAACTGGTATCTCAAGCACTCGTACTTTAAAAACTAAATTAGCTCGTGTTGATTGTGCTCCAACTGGAGATCGTATTGCAGAATTAACTGCTTTGCTTTCTAAATTCCCAAGTGTTAATATTGGTA